>CALJAQ010000055.1 GCA_938029515.1 uncultured Nitrososphaerales archaeon | reverse complement strand
AGAAATGCCAAATGTTTCTGATCTAGAAGCCAAGTTGATGGGAGAAATCAGCCTTGACAACATGTGGGCTCTTATCACGAGATTCTCTACACTCATAAGGGAATCTGGAAGCCAAGACGAGAGAACAGCCATGGAATATATAATTCAGAAGTTAGAGGAGTACGGGGTACCTTACAACATTTACGAGCCAGAGTTATACATCAGCGTACCTAAGTCTGCTACTGTAGAGCTGTTAGAGCCTGAGAAGAAGCTCTTGATACATAAGAATAAGGTAATGAACCCAAAGGTTCCCTCTATGTCACCCTCTGCGGACATAACTGCTGAGCTAGTATATGTGCCGAGTGTTATGCCAAAGAGCGCTGTTGATATGTTTGACGCTGGAGTGGGGGAGATAGATACAGACATTTCAGGTAAAATCGTTTTAACAGAAGGCCTATCGATAATGCCGAAGAAAGCGGCTTCGCTAACGAAGGCTGGGTGTATAGGAATTATAACCATAAATCCAGGCCCACGCACTCACGAGGGAATTATGACAACGATCTGGGGAACACCAACCCTAGAAAACATAAAGGACAAACCTACTGTGCCTGGAGTAAATATATGCAAAGAGGATGGAGAATACCTTAAGAATCTTCTAAACCGAGGCCGAGTTAAAGTAAGAGTAAAGACGGTTTTAGACGAAGGTTGGAAGAAGTGCTTAATCCCAGTCGCGGATGTTAAGAGCCTAGAGAACCCTACAGACTTCCTTCTACTACATGGGCACCTAGACTCTTGGCATGTGGGAATAGGAGATAACGCAACAGGCAACGCTGTCCTCCTCGAGTTGGCCAGAGTCCTATACAATAATAGAGGCGCTTTAAAGAGAAGTGTAAAAGTAGCTTGGTGGCCTGGTCATTCTACCGGCAGATATGCTGGTTCAACTTGGTTCGCGGACAGATTTGCACTAGACCTTGATGAGCATTGTATAGCGCAAGTCAATTGCGACTCACCAGGCTGTGTAGGCGCAACCTCGTATGAAGACCTAATGTGTATGAGTGAAGTCGAGGCCTTCGTAATGAAGGTTATTAAGGATGTGACTGGTCTTGAAGCATATTGCACTAGGCCAGTGCGTGCTGGTGACTACTCGTTTAACCATATTGGGATAACATCGTTCTTTATGCTCTCATCAACCATACCTGAGGCGGTTAGAAAGGAGAAGGGGTTGTATGCGGTAGGCGGCTGTGGTGGGAATGTCTGGTGGCACACAGAAGAGGATGATATGCGAATCGCTGATAGAGAAAATTTACTAAGAGATGCTAAGGTTTATCTGGTTTCAACATTAAGGGCTATAAACGCTGACATCTATCCTTTCGACTTCCGAGCCTTCGTCGATTCATCGCTTGAGATATTTAAGAGGTATCAAGTAGCGTCTGGCAACCTCTTCGACTTTAAACCAGTAATAGATGACGCTCTTAGTCTGCGAGCGAGTTTAGAAAATTTATACAAGAAGGCCCAGTCTCTCAAGAATAAACGTGAACAAGAAAAGATCAACCATACCTTGATGAAGATCGCAAGGATACTCATACCCATAAACTATGCAGACAAAGAACGCTTCGACCATGACCCAGCTGTCCCAATACCAGCATACCCAGACCTTTACCCTGCTACACAACTCCCTAACTATAAGAACCAAACAAATGAATTTAGATTCCTTATGAATCAACTGTTAAGAGGGTCTAACAAAGTGCGCTGGGCCTTTAGAGAAGCCAAAAGAGTAGTCGAATCCACCATCCAAAGCTTAGGGTAGCGAAATATGGATGTATTCGAAGCAATAGATACACTCATCAGTATTAGAAGAATAAGGGAAACGCCAGTAGAAGAGTGGAAAATAGAGAGAATCCTATCAGCTGCGGTAAAAGCACCATCAGGCGCCAACACACAACCTTGGGAATTCATCGTAGTCAAAGACCTTGAAATTAAAAAGCAGATCGCAGAAATAAACAGACGAGGCGCCTCCATATACGTTAAAGCAAGGGTAGTCAAACTTGAACCTAAAAGAAGGCAGTATTTAGAAGCTTGCCTTCAGCGTATGCACAACATTCCAGTGATGATCATACTATGCTTAAACAGAGAGAAGAAGCTTGTCAACAGACCCAAAGGCTTCGAGAAAGCTAGTGAAAAGATGGAAGATATAGTATCTTATGCTTCTGTCTTCCCAGCTATGCAAAACCTGCTGTTAGCAGCGAGGGCTTTGGATCTAGGATGCTGGATAACGATGTATCACTTATATTTTGAAGACGAGTTCAGGCATTTACTCAACATACCAAGCAACGTAGAGCCGCTTGCAGTAATCAATATAGGCTACCCAATGGGTAGATTCAAGCCTGCCCAACGTAGACCCTACAGTAAAGTGACGCATATAAACAGATGGTAAAAAATCGGTGGGGAAGAGCGCCCTTAAGCTGCGCCCTTCTTACTACGCCTAGCGACTCCTGTAGCTACTGCAGCGCCGACGATTATTCCAACTACAGCAGCTATGCTTGTTGCTGCGATATCTGTTTGAACTTCGGTCGCTGTGACCGTGGTAGTTACTGACCTAGTTGTAGTTACTGTGGTGGTTGCAGTCGCAGCTGTCTGAATTACTGTTACGGTTTGAGTAGGTGCGGCTTGTGTGACCGTTACTGTTGATGTTACGGTT
>CALJAQ010000054.1 GCA_938029515.1 uncultured Nitrososphaerales archaeon | reverse complement strand
AACTCAGGCTACCTTATAGAGCCGCTTAGGCTCACAGGCTCAGGCCTACTTTCATCTATGACGAAGGCTAACGCCTTAATAGTTGTAGATGAGAATATGGAGGGTTTTGATGAAGGAGATGAGGTAGAAGCATATCTTCTCCAACCCATAGAAGCCCCTCTCTAAAGGGTGTAAAGTGGTTGGCTGTAGTCTTTCATAGGCTACTTACCGTCGAAGAAGGGTTAAAAAAGATAGCAGACGCAGTAGGTGGGCTAAAGCCTCTTGGTGTAGAGGAGGTACATATTCAAGAAGCTTTAGGAAGGGTCTTGGCTGAATCTGTGCATTCAAAAGCTGATTCACCTCCATTCGACAGATCTGAAGTCGATGGCTACGCTGTAGACTCAAGGTCTATCACAGGGGCTGAGGAGGATAACCCTATAAAGCTGAAGGTAGTGGGTAAAGTTGAAGTTGGAGAGAGGCCTAAAGTTGAGGTCAAGTTAAATGAGGCAGCTGAGGTAGCAACAGGAGCTCCCATACCAAAGGGTGCAGACTCAGTAGTGATGGTCGAGTATACAAAAAAGGAGAATGAATATGTATTTGTCTATCGAAGCACCGCTCCAGGTGAAAATATAGGTGAAGCAGGCTCAGACTTAACAGTAGGGGACATAGTACTACACCGAGGCACCCTACTTACACCAAGAGAAATCGCTGTACTCATCGTCTCAGGCTACGATAAAGTCAAGGTCTACAAGAAGCCGAGAGTCTCGATCTTCTCCACAGGGGACGAACTGCAACCACCAGGCACAACCCTATTATATGGCAAGGTGTATGATGTGAACGGCTTTACCATCAAAGCACTTACAGAAGAAAGTGGAGCCTCAGCAAGATATTTAGGCATACTTAAAGACAGATTCGACGAGATCAAAGAAGCATTAGCATCAGCCCTAAAAGATTCAGACATCATAATAACGTCAGGTAGCACCTCGGCTGGTTTAGGTGACATAATCTACAGAGTAATAGATGAGCTAGGAGAACCTGGGCTTCTGGTTCATGGATTGAAGATCAAACCAGGAAAGCCTACTGTAGCTGGTGTGTTGGATGGAAAGATCTTCATAGGGCTCCCAGGCTTTCCCCTTTCATCTATGATAGCCTTTTACGTGTTTGCTAGACCCATCATACAGAGGTTAGCAGGATTCAGCAGAGAGGTTAAGGTTGTTCAGCGGGCGGCGCTGCCTTACCGTATCTCTGCAGGTAGGGGGAAGAGGGAGTATGTCCCTGTCCACCTCATCTCTTCACATACTGGCTTTGCAGCTTACCCTGTTTTAGGTAGCCCTGGTGCCGCTTCTGCTCTAAGTTTCGCCGACGGTTTTATTGAGGTTGGTGAGGAGAGGGAGTTTCTGGATGAAGGGGAGGTGGTAGATGTCCACCTCTTATCTCAGATGCTTAAGCCTGTCGACCTTGTTATGATAGGTAGCCACTGCCCAGCGGTTAGTTTAATAGCAGAGATCGCTGAATTGAGTGCTAAGATAGTTAATGTAGGCAGCCTTATGGGTTGGTTCGCGGTTAAGCGCGGTGAAGCAGATATAGCCGGTACGCACCTCCTACATGAACAAACCTTAGAATACAACAGACCCTTTATCGAACTCTACGGGCTTCAGAAGACCGCAGCGCTAATCAGAGGCTACTCAAGGATGCAAGGTTTTATAGTAAAGAAGGGCAACCCAAAGGGGGTAGTGTCATTTAAAGACCTGATGAGAGAAGATATAGTGTTTATAAATAGAAATAAAGGCTCTGGAACTAGGGTGCTAATAGATCATAACTTATCCACCATCATACCCTTAAGCGAAGCTGCTTCAAAGATAAGAGGCTACAATAGAGAAGCAAAAACACATTCAGCAGTAGCAGCAGCTGTAGCCCAAGGGAGGGCTGATGTTGGAGTAGGTGTTGAAGCTTGGGCTTCAGCCTACGGGTTAGATTTCATACCGATTGCAGAAGAGAAATTTGACTTCCTCATACCGGTTGAGAAGCTGAGTAAGGCTTCAGTGCGGCGCTTCATCGACACATTGTCATCAAAGAGGTTTTTAGAAGCGCTTCAGAGAAGCCTCAAAGGATACAGAGTAAGCAAAGAAGCGGGAAGCATAATATACAAACCAACGTAGGTTCGGTATAAATAGAGGCTACAACACAAAATAGCATAAGCAGGTAATAAGTGGGGTCGTCGGCTAGTCTGGTCTAGGCTACATGGCTCGGGCCCATGTGACCGTGGGTTCAAATCCCACCGACCCCACATATTTTGTAGCAGTGCAGATGACCATAAAATCTGCCTACTGTAGCTAACTTTTGATTGTCAGCGCTATCCTAGCAACAGTAAGTCCCCTGATTTTAGCGCAGTTGAAAATATTGGTGTTAAAATGGGAAGAGAGGTTAGAGTAGGATGGTCAGGGTTATGATGTGTAGAAGTTGTTTCAAAGCTTGTTAAAGATTAGGAATTATAATAAAAAGTGCCTGCGGTCGCTGGAAAGGTTATCTTCCAGATAAAGATAGTTGTGAGTTAGCTACACTTACGCTAAGAGGTGCTATGCATTGAGAGGTGTTAAAGATGTTATCCTCTGAACTCTGGTAGGACCTTCTCTCCGAAGAGCTTGATGGGCTCAAGTGTATCGACGTCAGGAAAGTTCATAACAAAATACGTTAGACCAAGATCTAAGAAAACTCTTAGCTGCTCTACACATTCTTCTGGTGTACCTTCTACTCTCCTCTGTTTAGCCACATAGTCTCCTATCGCTACGCTCCTAGGCTTGAACCTCAGAACCTTCTCAGCCAAGTTTGACCTATCTTTAGCTACTATGCAACCTATTCCTAAGCCTCTTTTGATCTCCACGTTTCTATTGAATCTCCTTTTATATTCTTCAACTCTGCCGCATATTTCAGCGTATTCGTCTTTAGACGGTAGGTAGAGGCTTGATACTGTCCATACATCTGCGTGCTTAGCGACTAACTCAAGCATCCTCCTTCGACCCTTCATCACTCCTATCCAGATTGGAGGGGTGGGCCTCTGCTTGGGTTTGGGGTATGAGTATGCGTCCTTAAGCCTGTAAAACCTTCCTTCTAGAGAGGTTCTGTCCTCTGTCCAAAGCTTCTTTATCACCGTTAGCGCTTCGTCGAGCATATCGATTCTGGTTGATGCCTTCGGGAAGGGGATGCCGTGCGCTACACATTCCTCCTCATACCAGCCTGCTCCTACCCCTAAATCAAGCCTACCCCCACTTATATCGTCGACGGTGGATGCCATCTTGGCCAGTAGAGATGGGTGGCGGAGTAGGTTGTTAACAACGATTGTGCAGAGCCTAATCTTTGACGTCGCCTCAGCCAACGCCGATAAAACGCTCCAGCATTCAAGGTAGGGGTTCTGAGGATTACCAACATCGTATAGGTGGTCGCTGAGCCAAACGAAGTCAAAACCTTGTGCCTCACATTCTACAACCGTTTTCTTTATCGTCTTGTAGTCTGTGCAAGCCTGTTCTATGTTTGCACCAAAGAATACTTTCTTCAACCCTAAAATCTGAGGTAAGGTTAGTTGCTCTTAACTCTACCGCTTAAACGATACTTAGCAAGCCGATCTACGTAGCGGAGAACTGGGTTAAGTATAGGCCAGAGTAAACCAAGTTTACTTACGATCTGCCTTAGGTTTTCAACATCGTTTTCAACAACAGCGCCGAATAGTGGGAGCAAAGTGATATATGTAGCGAAGTAGAGTAAAGCACCAAATACTAGGCTAAGTAGGCTTCCCAGCTTTAAGTTGAGGAGCCATAAGGCTGGTAGAGAAGCCAATAGAGCAGCGAGGAGTATAAAGAGAGAAGCTTTGTAGTCGACACCTACCCTAAGATTTTTGACTGCTGCGTAAAGGCAGTATAGTAAAGAGGCTAAATACGCTACGAGGGTGGCTACAATCATACCCTCCACTTTATAGAGCGCAGTCAATAGGGTTACAAGAGGGAGAAAGAAGACAAGGTTGATAAGCTCAGATCTAAATACGATGCCGGTCATACCTACACCACTCAACAGATATGTTAAGACTATTAAACCGGCAGCGACGTAAAGAAACTGAATCATGTAAAGTGTGAGAAAACGAGGCGCCAGATCGAAAGCCCTACCATATAGGGTGAAGACAACTTCCTTTGATAACACCATAACCGCTATCGTAGCTGGCACTATAAGGAGTGAAGCATACTTTACGCAGAGTTTAAACATGGTTCTAAGGTCATATTCATCTCTAAGTTTCGAGAAGGCTGGGAAGAGCACACTAAGAGGCAAGATCAGAACATTCATCATAGAAGACAGGGTTAAGACTACGCTAAAGTTGCCTATTTCAGCGTCAGATGCGAAGAAAGCTAGTATGATGGTTCTTAGCTGACCTATGATGATACTAATCACATTAGAAAGGTAGATGGGAAAGCCGTATCGCATCATAACCTTAAGGGTGTGTGTAGTGCTGTCTTGTGAAGGCTTGCCTAGAGCAGCGACGTAGTTGAAGAGCATCAAAAAGCCTAGAAGTGAAGCTAAAAGATAGCTTGCAACATGACCTACTAACGCACCCGCAACACCCAATCCAACCAATATTAGGAGGGGAGATAATAGCGTCTTACCAACACCTTGAGTGATTAAAAGTATAGAGTATCCTCTTATCTTATCAAGCCCTAAAAACGCAGCGTTATTCAAGTTAAAGAATGCTTGAACAATCACAACCAGCGAAGAGATCTTGATAAACATCGATGCTTCAGGCCTGTTTAGAAGAGCGGCTAAGTATTCAGAGCAGAGGAAGGAAAAAGCTGAGACCACTAACCATAAACCCACTCTATTAATGTACGAGACTCTGAGCATCCTAGATAATAAGCCCAAACTCCCCTCAACCCTTAACCTCGCTGAAAAGTGTGTGACAGCAGGGTTTATGCCAAGATCCACAAGCCACACGAAGAGTGAAGGTATGGTAAGAGATAGCGTATACAAGCCTAACCCTCCTGGACCGATCAGCCTAGCAACAATAATTGAGCCGATAGCCAGTATGATCGTTGAAAGGATGTTTCCTGAGAACAGAAGTAGACCGCCTTTAGCGAAGTCTTCTGCGACTTCTCGAATACGGCTAGACATAACCTACCTCAACCGATTTAAACCAACGTTTAAAGAAGGGCAACATTAGAGGGTTTCAGATAGAGCGTATTAAGCTATTCGCTAAACCTTAAACGGTAGCAGCGTTGGCAAATACTCTAACTGAAGAAGAACGTTCACGATTCTAATAACCATCTTTTTGCTTTCTTAATTCACTCATTGTTCAGTTTTCTATAGGCTCAACCTATAATAGAGCAGAGATCTTCATAAAGACTGCTGCCATAAGCGCATCAAACCCGCTTAACATAAGATGCTGCACACGAATTAACCTCATTCTTAAGCTCAGACGCATCGCTTCGCTGCCTTCTCCTGTCAAAGCGTCCTTATGAAGAGACAGAGTGTGCAAACTGAGCGCAGAACGGTATATGAACGAGGGGTCTAAGCTGATCACCCAGAGTAAAAAAAGGCTTGTTATACATCAGTCTGATAACCTATCTTGGGTGGCATGTACTCAACTACCTACCAAACCTAGCATCCAAGATCAAAAAAGGGGGCGCTTGGGCTGCATCCTCATCTCACCCACATCAAACGAAATAGACCAAAAGGTCACTTTCAGATCTACTGAACCTATTCTTTATATCTCTGTAGTAGGCGCGTTCCTCTCGTTGTGAAACCTAGGCTGAAGTAGTAGCCAGCGACAATCTCTTTTGGTTGAAGAGCGCTTAGTTCCTCGATATCAGACTCGTAAAATTTGAGTGTAGCGTCTCCACTCCACACTTCCCCAATCTTAACGCTTCCGGGCTGTGTTTGTAGCTGCACCAACTCGTGTATAGAGGCTCCCTTAACCTCTACATCTATTTCTGGGAAGTGTCTTGTATGTATTAGATCTAAGGGTTTAGGTAGTTCATCTGGTGTTGCTTTTCTCTTTATTGTGAGTGTAGCGTATGCCAACCTTTCGCCGTGCGCTTCACATATAGCAGCAAGCCTGCTTCCTACGCCGAATCTGTTTACAGTAGGTAGGAGCGCATAGAGCTTAGATTTACAGCCTATAAGGTGTATTCTGCCTATCTTCTTAGGAAAACCCATAAACCACCCTCTGAGCATCGTGAAATCATTATCAACCCAAGCATAAACGCAGCGCTGTGCATCTGCACCCCTATACCTACAATATACACCGACCAGCAGCTCCTTATATTGAACCCTCTCAGGGTTGACGTAAAGCATATCTTCACCACCATCCCAGATGGAAAGCCAATCTCCAAACCAAGCGTAGCATAATCCAGGGTCTGAGTAAGGCTCTAAGGGCTCGGGCAGTAGGCTTTTTACCGCAT
>CALJAQ010000053.1 GCA_938029515.1 uncultured Nitrososphaerales archaeon | reverse complement strand
GAATGTTGTGTTGAATATTATATTCTGCCTACCTTCGTTGTCTACGTAGTCTTCAATTAAGAGGTTTCTGTCGCTGGGCATCTCTGTTATGCCTATTGTGGTTAGGAAGTCGTATTCTGCCTTTATGTAGCCTAAAATCGCTTTTGCAGCGTTAAGCGTGCATTTGTATTCACACATAATCCAATCTACGATTTCGCTTCCTACAGCACCTTCTCTCAGCTTTCTAAACACTTCGCCTCTGAATCTACCTATCGCCTCTCCTAGATCGAAGCTGAGTGGTAGCATTTCGCTGAACCACGTAGGGACAGTAGGCTTGCCTTCTTTAATCGGTCTGACGTATGCTTTTACGCCTTTTGAGTATCGGTATTCGTAAAGCCTACCACCTAGTATGAATATGTCGCCTTTTGTAAGCCGCTCTAGAAACTCTTCTTCTATCGAGCCTACCCATCTGCCCTCTAATGTGTAGACTTTAATCGCTACTTCATCTGGTATAGTTCCTATGTTTGTTGCGTAGATCACTCTTAGAAGCGCTCCTCTTCTACCGAAGGTCCCTTCCTCTTCATCATACCATATCTTACCGTAAACCCTGAAGTTTTCTAGACTCTTGTATCCGCCGCTTAAATACTTGAGCAGCCTCTTCATCTGATCCAATTTTAGCTCTCTGTAGCAGTAGCTTCTGGTCAAGATCCCGTATGCTTCATCGATGTGCCACTTCTTTTCTATCGCCATACCAACGATATGCTGAGCCAAGACATCGAGCGGCGCCTTAGGTATGTAGACCCTATCTAACCTACCCTTCGACGCTTCAGATGCAAGCACAGCGTCTTCAACCAAGTCATCTCGCTCAAGAGGTATCAGCACCCCTTCTGAAACCTTATTCAATGTATGCCCAGATCTGCCTATTCGCTGCAGGCATCTGGAGATGGACTTTGGAGAGCCTATCTGTACAACAAGATCTATACTTCCTATGTCTATCCCGAGCTCTAAGCTTGTGCTTGTGACCACAGCTCTCATAGCGCCTTCTTTTAGCTTATCTTCAACCTCCTTTCTGATTTCTCTTGAGAGGCTGCTGTGGTGGGCAGCTAATTCATCTGCGTCTACAACGTTGAGCTTAGAGAGGTGGTAGACGACTCTCTCTGTGCCTGACCTGGTGTTTGTGAATATTAGTGTGGTTTTGTGCCTTCTAACCAGATTCTTTATCATCTTATACATCTTCGAAGTTACGTAGTTTGCTGACGTGTGGACTAAATCAGCGACTGGGAGGTCTACAGTTAGTTTGGTAGGCTTAACGAACCTTGTATCAGCTATAACACAGTCTCTTAGAGCGCCGTCTTCATATCCTACCAGAAACTTAGCAACTTCTTCAAGCGGGTGGATTGTGGCTGATAGACCTATGCGTGTAAAGCTCTCTGTGCAGAGTTCTTGGAGTCTTTCTAGCGATAGTGTTAGGTGAACCCCTCGCTTTGAGCTGCATAACTCATGTATCTCGTCTACGATGACCCACTTTACAGCCCTCAGCTTCTCACGGAATCTTGGTGCACATAGGATTATGGCAAGGCTCTCCGGCGTCGTTATCAGTATATGTGGAGGCTTCTTCAGCATCTTAGCCCTCTCTGAAGAAGGCGTATCCCCAGTCCTAACAGCTACCCTAATATTCGGCAGCCCCTTATCTAACCCTTCCATCTTAGCAGCCCTCTGTATACCTTTTAGCGTTGAGTTAAGGTTCTTTTCTACATCGTTATTCAGAGATCTGAGGGGTGACACATATATTGCGTAGACCTGATCGTTTAACAGCCCCTTCTTCCCCATGCTCAGCAACTCATTTATAATCGATAGAAACACCGCTAATGTCTTACCTGAGCCTGTAGGCGCAGCGATGAGCGTATTCTCATGATTCTGAATAGATCTAATCGCGTAGACTTGAGGCGGTGTTAGAGCGCCGAACGTAGTAAAGAACCAGTGCGACACCTCAGGCTCAAGAAGCTCAGCTACCTCAGACTCTGAAATCGCTTTACCCACAGTGATAGTCAATGATGCCCCTCTTCTAACAGATTAATCGAACCAGCATCCTAAAAGCGTTACAGCCTTCTAGTAAGAGTTGCTATTCATCAGCATATCTGCCTCCACGTGTAGATGGGAGAGGTCTTGCATCGAACCCCTCCTTACGTAGATGTTCAGCAAACTCTGCGGCGAAGCCGTGGAATGTGTAAATCACCTCAGGTGAGCATCTGAGCACAACCTCCTTAAGCTCAGAGAAGTCGCAGTGGTCACTCATCGGAAGAGCGTAGTCCACATTCATAGCGTGTTTGAAGCTAGGGTCAACAGCCCAGCCTGAAAAGGCCACTGTCACCGCACCATACTTCCTCTTAAGGTTGGATATGAATGCGCTACGCCCACTAAGCATCGGTGATATAAGCACCCACGGCTTCTTCTCAAGTAGCCCCTTTTCTTGAGCCTCTTGATACGTCTGAGGTGCTTCGCCTAAATCTAAGCCAAGTTCAGCACAAGTTGAGTTTATCTTCGCCACGGAGCCGTGCTGGTATAAAGGCTTCCAAGCTGAAAACAAGCTGGTTAGAACTTGAGCCTTGCCCAATGGATAACCCATAAGTATTACTGGCCTACCATATGAAAACTGCTCGGATATGATCCTATGCGCTCTATCAACTATCTCCTCGGTTGAAGGGAATCTGTAGCTCTCTTTACCGTATGTGCTTTCAATTATAAGTATTCTGCACCGAGGCGTTTCCCCTTGTTTAAGGAAGGCTCTACTTCTAAGCGAAAAGTCTCCAGTATAATAAATCTCATCGAATATAAGTAGGCTTCTTGAGCCGAAGATATGCCCAGAATTAAGCATTGCAAGACCTTTAACTTCAGAGACTGGGTTTCGAATAACTCTACCGCGTGCAGCAGCCAAAGAGGCAGTCTCTTTTGAAGCTAAGATCCTCTGGTGCTCAGCTTCAAAAAGATGGTCATAATGTGCATGTGAAACAAATATCAACTCATCTTCCATCGCTCTTGATGGGTCGAGAACCAGCCTTAAGTCGCCGTATTCAACACGTATACCATCAGAAGCTCTGATAAATATCTGCTTCAACACCTGCACCTTACAGGGTCAAGTTTGGGTTATTTAGAGGATGCGCTTAAACCTTAAAGTTATATTTAAAAGGTTTGCTGACAAAATTAAGTTGGCATGACACTAAAACTTGGACTTATAGGTAAAACAAATACAGGGAAGACAACCTTCTTCAACGCAGCTACCCTCTTATCAGGAGAGATCTC
>CALJAQ010000052.1 GCA_938029515.1 uncultured Nitrososphaerales archaeon | reverse complement strand
AAAGCCGGTGCTGACGGTGTGCTCGTTACAGGATGCCACCCAGGAGACTGCCACTACCTCTCAGGAAACTATAAGACGAGGAAGAGGGTTAGACTTTTAGAGCGGCTGCTGGCTCAATTCGGCCTCGAGAGGGAGCGTCTGAGGTTAGAGTGGATCTCAGCCTCAGAAGGAGAGCTCTTCACCAAAGTAGCTAAAGAGTTCATCGAGCAGATAAGATCTTTAGGCCCAAGCCCGCTGAAGCAAGAAGCGCTCTTTGCGCCGATGATTACGGCGCAAGCATCTGGAGGGGTGGTGAGTGATGAGTAAGCCAAAGGTCGCTATAGTGCTCGGCTCGACCTGCGCAGGCTGCGACTATTCGCTGCTAGACCTCGGCCCCACTGTGGCAGACGTGTTGGCTAGCGTCGAGGTCGTGTATTGGCCCACTGGTGCAGACTTTAAGCTTAGCGACTTAGAATCCGTACCTGATGGTGGCGTCGACCTCACCCTATATGAGGGCGCTATAACTAACAGCGATAACGAGGAGCTTGCCAAGCTCGTTAGGAGAAAATCTAAGGCGGTTGTAGCATACGGTTCATGCGCATGCTTCGGAGGCATCCCAGGGTTAGCAAACGTATCTACAGCAAACGATATTATGAAGACCGCTTACGTAGAGACTTGGAGCACAGATAACAAAGGCGCTCTGCTGCCTCAACCGACATCAAAGCTAAATGGCAAACACCTCGAGCTACCGTTAACCTACGACACCATAAGAGCCCTAGACCAAGTCATACCAGTCGAATATTATATGCCAGGATGCCCACCTCCACTCTCATACATAGAGCAGGCTCTAGTAGCGGCGCTATCTGGTAAACTCCCACCACCAGGATACGTCTTCGCCTCAGAGCGCTCACTCTGCGATGAATGTAAGAGGACTAAAGAGAAGAAGAATCTAACAGCCATAAAAAGGTTCCACGAAATCATACCTGACAGCCAAAGATGCCTACTTGAACAAGGAATACTCTGCATGGGCCCAGCTACAAGAGGAGGCTGCAAAGCCCCGTGTGTAGACAACAACATACCCTGCAGAGGATGTATGGGTCCAACACCAGAGGCGCTTGACCAAGGGGCGAAGATGCTCTCAGCTTTAGCCTCAATATTAGCCTTAGATGCAGAGAGCGGCGTATCTGAAGGGGTGATCACTCCTTTGATTCAGCAGGTAAAAGATCCGCTGGGCACATTCTACAGATTCGGGTTACCTAAGTCGATGTTTAGAAGGGTGATACCAAGGAGGTGAGAACAAATGGAGAAGAAAGATAAGGTTGTAACTATTCAGCCGATAACAAGGTTAGAAGGGCACGGCAAGATCAGCATCTTCCTAGACGACGAAGGCAACGTAGAGGACGCTTACTACCAAGTAGTTGAGTTCAGAGGATTCGAAAGATTCTGCAGAGGCAGACCGGTAGAGGAGATGCCTCTCATAACACCAAGAATCTGCGGAGTATGCCCCTGGGCACACCACATGGCTTCAGCCAAAGCCGTCGATGCAGTCTACCATGTCACACCACCTCCAGCAGGCAGAAAGCTCCGTGAACTAGCCTACAACACATTCTACGTTCACGACCACGCCGCAGTCTTCTACGCTCTTCAAGCACCAGACTTCGTCGTAGGCCCTACTGCGACTCGCGCTGAGCGTAATGTGCTCGGTGTGATAGCGAAAGTAGGTATGGATCTCGTAAAGCACATACTTGCAGCTAGGCTTGAAGCTACCCGAATGTTAGAGCTGATTGGTGGGAGGGCTGTGCATCCAGTTATGACTGTGCCTGGCGGTGTTGGTAAGCCGATAACTGAGGAGCAGAGGAAGGAGCTGGAGCAGCGTGCTGCTAATATGGTTGAGTTGGCTAAGCTGACCTTAAAGATCTTCGACGACGTTGTCCTCAAAAACAAGGAATACGTAGATCTAATCACAGGTGACATCTATCTACACAAGACTTACTACATGGGGTTGGTTGATGAGAAAGGTAAGGTCAACTTCTATGATGGCAAGTTAAGGGTAATAGCCCCAGACGGCAAGATCTTCGCAGAATTTAACCCAAGCGAATACCTTAACTACATAGCTGAGCACGTAGAGCCTTGGTCATACCTTAAGTTCCCATACCTTAAGGCTGTAGGCTGGAAGGGATTCAAAGATGGTGCAGATAGCGGCGTATATCGGGTAGGCCCATTAGCGAGGATGAATGTGAGTAGTGGTTTCACAACACCTCTAGCACAAGAAGCGTATGAAAAATTCGTATCAGTATTAGGGAAGCCGGCGCACGCAACACTAGGCTTCCACTGGGCTAGGGTCATAGAGATTATGGCAGCTGCTGAATCGGCGCTGGAGTTAGCAAGAGACCCTGAAATCGCAAGTAAAGAAGTAAGAACAATACCGACAGCTGCACCAGACGAGGGTGTAGGTGTCGTAGAAGCACCTAGGGGTGTATTAATACACCACTACAAGACAGATAGTGAAGGCCTCGTAGAATCCCTCAACCTAATAGTGGCCACCGTACATAACAACGCTGGAATAAACCTATCTGTCAAAAAAACTGCTCAAAGCCTCATAAAGAACTGGCAGGTCAACGATGGGCTGCTTAACATGGTTGAAATGGCATTCAGACCATACGACCCCTGCTTAGCCTGCGGAACACACGCGCTACTAGGTCAGATGCCGCTGGAAGTCAACATATACGATAGAGAGAAGCGCCTCTATAAGCGGCTTACAAGAGGCTAAGCAAAGGGTTCTTCTTTTTTGAACCACCTTTACTCTTATCTTATCCCCCTTGGTTATGTCAGTATATACCAGATATGTTAGCAAGTGTGATTAGCTATGGTTGAAGCTGTAGATATAGCTGCGGCCTTTTTCGCAGCAGGGGTAGCTGCTTTCATCATAGGTGCGCTTCTCAACCTTAGGCTTTGGCTACTCGGCTCAGAAAGCATACCATCTACAGCAGCTTCGGTTGTTAAAACTGTCTTCAGTAAAAGAATTCTAGCGATAATCCGAACATTCGTATTTAACATATTTGGGCAGTCCAGGCTCTTCTCTGTAGATAGGTTTAGAGGTTTAGAGAAGGCTTCTTTTGTCACCTTCTATGTGCTGCTGATACTCATAAACCACGTGTTAGCTGATTTAGCCGCTGGCGTCTCAACAGTAGAAGCCTTTATCTACGAATTCTTCAGATCACCTTTCTTCCCAGGATACATATTTGAAGAGGTGGCAGATGTTCAAGCACCACTCTGGCTCCTCTTCTTCTTCATCGACAATTTGAGTATGGCTATGGTGCTCTTCTTCGCGGAGCTGCTTGCTGTGCATCGAAGGTTCTTTAAGAAAAACTTTGAAGCAGCGACTAGAGAAGACGCTATCCTACTCTTCCTACCTGTAATCTGGTTTATATTCAGATACTTGGCTCAAGCGGTTACTATAGTAAAATACGGTAGCCCAGAAGGAAGCCAATTTATGTTTGTAGCATATGGAGTATCAAGGCTTCTAACAACCTTAACCAACGCTCAGATCGATGCGCTATACAGCATCCTTTGGCCTATCTCAGGCTTCTTCTTAGGCCTATTCTTCGGCGTGATACCTTACACAGGTAGGCTGTGGCACGCTTTTGCCGCACCGCTCACTATGCTCGTCAACTCCGCAGGAGGTGAGCGGCGGTGAAGCCCTCTAAAAGGCGAATACCACTTACAGTAAGGCAGCTCATAGAATTAGACGGCTGCACAAGGTGTGAAATCTGTAAAGACGAGTGTACCGTCTATAGATTGGTTAAAGAAGACCCGTCGATAAACTTCCCACAGAGCTACGCAGCTCTAATACGAGGCTTTAGACAGATCATTAGAAAGCAGCACGGCTTACTAGCGAGCATCTTTGGCTCCAATCTGCCAAAGGAGCGTCTCACCGCATACGCGGAAGGGCTCTTCAGATGCACAACTTGCGGGAGATGTAGAACCTTCTGCCCAGTAGGTATAGACACGAGGTCTCTTGGCATAGCGATTAGGGAATACTTTGTGCAGCAGAAGATATATCCAAAGAACTTCGATTTGATGAAGGATGGTTTGAAGAGCAACTTCAACGTCTTCAACCTACCATACGTTGAACGCAACTTCTGGGGAGATTACGCACCAACACCAGTAAACTTTCTAGGTCAGAGTGAGCAGGTTGAATGTGAAGCTGTTTACTTTGTAGGATGTATGACCTCCTACTCCCCCACTATACAAGATATTGCTGTAGCGACAACATCCCTATTCGACAAGGTGGGGTTGAAGTATATCTGCTTAGGAAGCGAAGAGTGGTGCTGCGGATACCCACTCATACTCGCCGGCATGCGTGATGAAATCGAATGGCTTAAAAAGCATAACGTTGAGCGTGTGAAGGCTCTGAACCCCAAGATCGTGACCTTCTCATGCCCATCCTGCTACCATACTTGGGTCCACGAATACGCGCCCCATCTTCCTGGAGTAAGGTTGATGCACAGCACACAACTCCTCTATGAAATGATTAAAGAGGGTAGAGTTAAAGCTAAGCCGCTTGAAATGAAGGTTACGTATCATGACCCATGCGATCTAGGGCGCAACTCCGGTGTCTACAACGAGCCGCGTGAGGTCATAAACAGCATACCGAAGATATCGTTCAAAGACATGCCTAACACGAGGGATAAATCTTGGTGCTGCGGCGGCGGCGGCGATGTCGAAATGGTCGACGAAAACCTACCCTACAAGCTCGCGAAAACCGTGCTCGACGAAGCTGAAGGAACAGGCGCCGAAGCCTTAATAACGGCTTGCGGCCAATGTAAACGTATCTTTCTGAAAGCTGTGCCGAAGCACGGTAAGAAGCTCAAAGTTATGGACATAAACGAACTAATATTAAAGTCGCTAGAGTAGAAAGAGGATGCTTCGAAGCACCCACATCTACTTCTTTATGATCTTCGGTATCTCTTCCTTCAACCACTCGTTTACCACATTCAAGTCACTCATAAGATTCTTTAACTCTTCCTGCAGCTTCGAGGGTTTGAGAACCGCTACCCACCCTTCGCCGTAGGAGTCTGAGTTAAGGAGCTTAGGCTCTGTCTTAAGCCTCTCATTAACATCTACAATAGTTCCAGAAACAGGGGATTTTAGAGGACCAACCCACTTACCAGTCTCCACGGTTCCGAGCGGTTTACCAGCCTCGACTACTCTACCTTTAGGCATGAGTCTAACAAACACTATCGGCCCAGCCGCTTGCTGGGCGAGATCCGTGATCCCTACTCTAACGTTTTCACCTTCTTGCTTTAGCCACAGATGATCTTTTGAATAATATAATCCTTCTGGGAATTCGTATTTCTCATGAAGCTTAACCATAAGCCATCTTAGGATGTGAATGTTAAAGTATGATAAAAGCCTTACTCTTTCAACCTAGATGCCTCTTATCAAGAAATTACTTCACCCCTGCTGAAGAGCGCTAGACTAGCGGGTTTTGGAGGAGCATATGCAGAAGGTACTCCTTAAACTTCTAGCGGAAATTGCAGGCGTAAGCACAGGTTTTGGAGGAGCATATGCAGAAGGTACTCCTATGGGAGCATTCCAGCGGGGCAGATAGAATTGCTCATCAGGGCAAGAAGCAGAAATTGAAGAAAGGGTCATCACAAGAACCCTAGGTATATCAGAGAGGTGGAGCTGTACCTTCTCTGAAGAATCCTGAAAGGCCGAAGACCGAAATTCCAACAGAGTTGTGATCCAAGTATGCCTGGACAAGGCTCAAGCTCGCTACACCTTTCCGTACCGAGGAGATAGTAGGAGATCGAGACAAACCATATGCTGTGTATAACCGATGAAGGAGGGTCTCTTATATCATAAAGTCAGGGAACACTTCAGGAGAAGGTAGATAAGGTATAAAAGAGCGTATTAGAATGAATTATAGCACGTCTACTGGCACAAAATGGATGAGCAGATATGGAGAGGGATGCGGCTGATTGTATATGAAGACATGCGTCAAGTAGAATAATTGGGTATGGAATGTTTGAGCACACAACTTCTCCTCACCAGTTAAAGTTCTTGATCAAGCGATCAGGGAGCATGGCAAGCCAAAGAATGTACTCGATGACAGAAGCTCAACCTTCTACGGAGTCAGGAAAGAAGGTGACAGAGTTTGAACCTTACCTCATGATGAATCACATAGAGCAGATCCTCGCCTATAAGCGGATAGAGGAGCCTACCATAAGGCCTCTTCACGGAGAAGGATGTCGATCATCAGGCGCTAAGCGAATATAGCCAGCCTCTCATACGTGGCACCATCTCAACCTGAACCTAACATTTTTATCCCAAAACTCTTTATAAGATTTGAATATATGGCGACCAAAAGTCCAGATGTCGTCACATATAGCGTCAAAGCGGATTGGGATGAGCAGAGCGGCGCTGAAATAACCGCTAGATGTATAACGATTAGAGTCGATCTGCCCCCCGAGTTTGGAGGCTTAGGGCAGCACTTAACACCAGATGAACTCTTTTTAGGCGCAGTCAGCGGATGTCTGATGATAACCTTCCTCCACTTTAGGAAGGTTAATAGACTTAAGCTTCGTTTGCTACAGTGCACCGTAACTAGTAGAAGGGTTCAAACCGAAGAAGGTTACCGCTTGAGAGATGTGCAGGCTACCGTGCGTATAAGGGTAGATAAAGATCAAGTGGAGTTAGGGAGGAAGTGTATACAGTTGGCTCAAGATTATTGCCCTCTTTTAGCAGATCTACGCTCACCAATAAAGGTTGATGTTCAAGGGCAGGTTGAAGAGGCTTAACTAAGTTAACCCAGCCTGCATCACAAGCATCTCCAGAATATCAGAGACCTCTATACCGCTCTTAACCCTCCTAGCCGCCTCAGAAAGCGCTATTTTACAATCAGGGCACGCTGAGACTACTATATCTGCTCTAATAGAGCCTGCTTGGAAGAGCCTCCTCCCCGCAGCTTCAAGCCTAACCGAAGGGTCAACTACTTCAACTATACCGCTAACTCCTGCACCGCAGCATCTAGTTTCAACACCACGCTCAGGAAACTCAACTACTTCATCAGCGATCTTAGCCAATATGCGCCTAGGTTCGTTATACACCTTCAAACCCCTCACAAGCTGACAGGGGTCGTGGTAAGCAACCCTTAGACTACTCTTCTTAAGGTCTTTTAATACACCTTCTCCTAACCGTCCATCAACAAGTTCCACAATATGCTGAACCTTAAAGTGAGGCTGCCTACATATAAGTTTCGGATACTGGTTCTTCAACGTATTTACGCAAGAGGGGCAGC
>CALJAQ010000051.1 GCA_938029515.1 uncultured Nitrososphaerales archaeon | reverse complement strand
TCAAGGATGTATGCGTCAGCTACCCTTTGTAGCTGATAAAGAGAAACCATATGTTTACCTTCAGGGTGCCATTAGAAAGTTGAGCAAAGGTAACTGCCGGACCGTCTGCACCAAGGTGAAGCGAGCTACCAATGAATACTTCTTCGATCTGATTACCTTAGTGGGTTTTGATAAAGTTGAAAGGCATTTAAGATGCTCTTAGCCACGTTATTTTGGCTTGCCTCATCTTTGGTTTCACTACCTGAAGTTTGTTGAGAAGACCTTCTCTACGTCAGGCTTTGAGGTCAACCTTCCTCATAGAACATTTCAACAGGTTGATAAGTTTGTCTATGTTTGTTTTGAACGTAAAGGTTGCGCTTTGTTGATTTTAGATCCCGCTTTGTCTGCTACTGTTAGGCTTACTAGCACGTCTGACGTGTAGCATCCTTAATACCCTACTGTACCCAAAAGCATTACAATTGTTCGCTGAGGGGGATCCAACATTCCTCCACGCCCAAGATAGGTTCTTGACCCACCGCTGAAGCCATAATGATACTCAATAAATCCATCACCATCATTATCTGGAGGTATCAATTCTGCGTCTACACAAAAGAAGTTTTCCCTACATCCCAATATCATCTACCACATTTAGCTAAACAGGAAAATTCACGTGTAACAAACTGGTATACACCAAATACGTCTGGTTCATGAGAAGTGTCAGCGAGGCGTTGCAACAGTGAGAACCCAGAACAATTTAGTAGAAATGTGCATACTAACCGCAGCTGCAAAGGTGGTCCACTAATAGATCCAGTCTTTAGACACGATATTAAAGCTCTGTGTAGCCTTAGCAGGCAGATGCATAAGGAATAGAAGTCAACTTCTTCTAAAAGAGCGCACTACAGAAGCTGAACCTAACCCTATCAATAATCTACTCTTCTGCTTCTACACTGCTGATATTCTGTAAATGGTGTTGTTGCTGCTGCTTTCCGGTAACAAATCTAACTATCTCACTTACGGGCACTAGTCTCCTCTTACTTGGGTCAATGGCTTCCAGTCTCACGCTGAAGCTCCGTGCAGCTTCGGTTAATTCATAATATCTACTTAAGAGATGCAGAGCCTTCAAATTGCGCAGCACAATTAGATCATCCAAGACGATCTTCAGCACACCATCAAATCCGAGACGCGCATACCTTTCAACACAGCCGTTTATTTCAGTGAGGAGTTTCTTTCCGTTAAGTGGTTGGCTGCTGGCTAAGACTTCTATTGACACAGCGCCTGAAGGATGCCCCAAATATAGGTCTGGTTGAAAACCCCAAGACTTTGGAGCTTCGGATAAAACGTCAGCTGCTTTATTCTTCTTACCGTTTAATACGCAGCTGGCTACCCATCGCCTTAGCAGGTAGTGCTGCTCATCTTCGTTCTCCAAGCGTTCGATGAAATTTGGTTTAGAAGCCCTTTTCTCCACCACTTTACGCATCTTTATAGGTAGTTTTAAGCGTATAGCGAATGGGGGGCTTACTCTAGGTAAGCGCGTACCGATTATAGAAATTGTTATGGTTAACAAGATTATGGAAATATATATGTCATTGAAGGTCTGAATGTGCGGCATCCCTTCAGCAACCACGAGCTGTGCGACAGCTGCTGCTGTGAGCCCACGGGGTATCATAAAGGTCATGATGCCTCGGTCTAAACTTAGTATAGGGTCACCTATGCTCGCAATGTAGACTGCCGCTGCTCTCACCAAAAGCAGTAGGAGTGCAAGACCAGCGCCCAGCATTAAGTTATTTGGGCTCATAAGGGAGAGCAATATGCCTAAGTAGACGAAGACCACGCTCTTTAAGAGAAAGGTTATCTGCTCGTGGAAGCCTAAGCTTACTCTATCTAGTTGACGATCTAGATTTAACTTAAGCTTCTTTGAGATGAGCACGCCGTTTCCTAAAATCAACCCAAATGCTAGTGCAGCTATAGCCCCGCTCGCTGACATTATTTCTGACAGGCTGTATAATCCAAGAACCACACCTAAGGTTAGTATGCCGTTATAATCGTCCTCCTTAAAGGTGTTAAGCATTCTGAGCCAGATCAACCCTCCAACAACGCCTATCACGCCTCCTAAAGCGAAGCTGTCAAAGAGGTTCTTAGCCAACCATGTGACCCCCAAGCCTTGGCTACCTGACCAGATCTTTAGTAGAGCTAGGGCGAAGACTATAACAAGCACATCTGTGACCACGCTCTCAAGACTCAGTATAGTTGCGACACGCCTATTTACATTCAGCCTATTAAGCATAGGTATGACGATGAGGGAGCTTGTGCCTCCGATTACACACCCAATTATAAGGCCTTGAAGAGTTTCCCAGTTTAAAAGTAGCACGGTGTATGCTGTGGTTACTAGGAATGTAAAGACAAACCCAAATAAACCAAGGACTAATGCTCTACCACTCTCTTTTATAGCGTTGACGAGATCCATCTTCAACCCTGCGTCAAATAGGATCAGGGTTACTGCTAAGGAGCTTACGAAAGGCGCTATTGGTGTGAGGTCCTCGACTCTAACAAGTTGTAGCACTGGACCTACTAGCACGCCGAGAAGCATAAGGAAGATTATTTCTGGGAGCCCAGTTCTTCGTGAAGCGAAGCTGCTTACGAATGCGAAGAAGATTATGATAGCGACTAAACCGAAGACTAGTGGTAGCATTCTCTGATTGAACTATAACTTGTTTCTAGCATTATGAAGGGTTTTGTCAAGTAGTTTTGGTCTATTACTGAGCTTTAGAGACATAAAGTCAATAGCTTATTTCTGAGCTGGGTCGAAGTGGTGTAAGCCAACGCTCTCTTCCACAGATTCTGCAGCGATACTTCGCCTTCGCTTTTCTAGTAGGCATCTCAGACTCTTTAATAACCTCGTGCTCAGTTCTGATTAAACAGCGGTCACAGTAGCGTCGCTCAACCCTCATAGCCTAAAGCCTGTTTGAAAGAGGGGTATAAATAGGCTTTCAACAGTGATGCAAACCATTTGATAAGCTGGGCAATTTGTTTAGGCTACATCTTTGAAATTTAGAACCTAGCCAAAGAAGATTAGGGTGATGGTATTGGAGAGCGCGCAAAACTATGCGGAACTTAAAGCGAGTTTAGAAGCCCAGATAAGATCTTTAGAGGCTGAACGAGCAGCCCTACTCGAAGAGATCCCTAAGCTCAAAGAACGTGTAGAATTACTAAGACTGCAGGCTAAGGTCAGAGCGCTGCAAGGAGAAGTCGATACTTTAAAGTCTGAAAAAGCGAGCTTAGAGCAGGAGATCACATCATATGGACAAGCCGAGTCTTCGAAGCCTTTAGAAATACAGGTCGCTACCTGATGACAGCCAACTGCCCAAGCTGCCAGAACGAAGTGCAGCAGCCTATTAAAGTGTGGAGTATAGCGGGTGAGTTAGATCAAAAGGGTAGCTTTACAGAGAAGCGGGTAGCTCTCTACCGCTGCGACAGATGCCAGACTAAGTTTCCTATCGTAGCAGGCTCTAAGAGGTTCAGAATAGTGCATGAGGCTGAGCTGGTGCTGCTGAAGAAGAAGGCTGCAGAGGGTGAAGTGTTAGCGGCTAAGGTCAAGGAAATGAGTGAAAAAATACAACTGCTGATGGCAGAACTGGAGAATGTGAAGCAGACGCTGGAGTTAGAGCGGCTGCAAAATAAAAGAGACGAGCTGCGCAGCGAAGTCAAGCATCTTAGAGAATTGAAGGAAGGCTTCCAGCAGGAACTTTCTGAGCTACGAAGTGATAGGTGGAAGAAGTAAACCCACCACTATTTTTATTCGATGTATATCGCCGGCCTATACGGTTTTGCTGACTCTGCCTTGAACTTCGGGTCGTATCTGCTTGGGTCATCCTCATTAAATACAGATACTTCAGCAGCTACTTCTTTTGAAAGGTAGTTTGAAAACTCTTTTAACACACTAATCTCATCAAGTAAACCCACTTCCAACCTCCTCTTAGCAACATCTTGGGGTGTAGTGATTAAGTCATTCACAACCTTCTTTGCAAACTCAGCCACAAGCTTAGGGTCAAGATTATACCCACTCTGTACCCCCTCTTTAATCAGTGTTCTTAACTCAAGCCCAGCTCCCAGCTTCTGCTCAAGCGCTTTTTGGTAAATCCTTTTCTTCCACTCTGAAGCAGAGTAGTAGACAATCTTCTTCGGCTTAATCCCGGTAGCGCGAATAATATTGTAAGTATCTTCAAGAATGGAGTCGATAAGCTCTACGCTGACAAGCGCAGCTAAATCTATCTTTGATTCATCAACCATAGGCCACTGAGCTGAGTAAACGAAGCCTTCACCTTTAAGCTTGTGCCATAGTTCCTCACAGATATATGGGGCAAAGGGTGCTAGCATCCTAATCTTTAAGTCTAGTGCTTCATGTAGAACCATCGCTTTAGCGACTAGGCTGCCTTCATCTGATTCAGATTTGAGCTTCTGGTATTTGGCTAAGTCTTGGTCGAACACATATACTACATTATGTATGGCTTCCCTTACTCTAAGCTTCTCCATCGCCTCGGTGGTCTTCTTCAAAATCTCCTGCAGCCTTGCCAGCATCCATCTATCGGCTATGGTGTAAGTAGGTTCGCCGTCACGCTTTAAGCTAAGAATCTCTTCCGCTAACGTGTAAAACTTTTCAAGCTTCTCTTGGAAGGCGCGTATAAGCCCTACACTTATGTCAGCATCTTGCAGCAGTTCAGCTGTAGATAATAGAGCTAACCTCAGGGCATCAGCACAGTATTTTGAGACAGCTGCTCTAAGAGGGATTATGTTCCCATACGATTTAGACATCTTCTTACCATCCATCAGCACTGAGCCATTTACCACAATAGCCTTAGGCCAAAGATTCTTCTGGAAGATGGCTGCGTGGTTGAATATGAAGAATGTGAGGTGGTTAGGTACTAGATCTCTACCAGAATGTCTTGCGTTTAGCGGATAGTAGTAGGTGAACTCTCTTCTAAGCGCTTCGAGGGTCGATTGGTCGACTCCACACAATTTAGATACATCTTCGACTCGGCCTTTGCCTAAGAAGATGTAGTCGAAGAACTCTTCTTTCAAGCTGTTAACATCGATCTCTTTGATGAGGTGGGCTATTGTATAATACGCCATATAGATCACCGAATCTGAGAGGCTCTCTATTATCCACTCCTTGTCCCAAGGTAGAGGTGTACCTAATCCAGATTTTCTTGCACACGCCTTCTCTCTCAACCACCCTATTGTATACTCGAATTCAGACCTTATTTCCTCTGGGTAGAAGCTTATTTTTGATGCAGCCTCTTTTGCCAGCGTCTTCCACTCTTCGTTAGCGTAGTCTATGAACCACTGGTTTTCAAATATTTTTACGACGCATTCGGCTCCGCACCTACATTTAACAGGCCTATTCATCAACTCATACATTACATCTGCTACACCGCTTCTCAGCATATCCTCCTTCACCTTAACCCTAGCTTCTGAAACCGCTAGCCCACTGTATGCTCCTGTGTTGCTCATCATCCTACCGGAGTGGAACTCGTGTGTGTAGAGTATTGTAGTCGCCTCCTCTAAACGTGGATCGTTCTGATCTTTGATGCTGAATCTGCTGATAGCTTCTAAAGCCGGTATGCCCCTATAGCCTTCGCTCTCTATGAGTTTTATCGCCTCTATAGTAGGCACTATCTTCTCCAATCCATATTCCTTTAGCGCTTTACTGTCTGCTTTCAGATCTTGTAGGGCTTGGTAGTCGTATGGTGCGTGCGCTGGCACCGACATAACAACACCTGTTCCTGCGCTTGAGT
>CALJAQ010000050.1 GCA_938029515.1 uncultured Nitrososphaerales archaeon | reverse complement strand
GTACACACACTTGGGAGGTTTAACTCAGCAGCAACAAGATACTACAATGAAGAGAAGAAAAGATAGCCATTGTAGCAGCAAAGCTCATGAAAACTATATACACTACGCTGAAGAAGAACCAAATCCTCAGACTGAATTACTAATAGCTAGAGCCTCATTGCATACTACACCGTAGAGTGCGTTTGACAGGTTAGGCCAAGGCTAATGCGAAGACCACAGTGCAATAATAGATCGAACGGAAGTGCACCCATCCAGATAAATAGGGCCCAAGCTAAACTGACATGGGAGTATCTAACTAATACTAAGAAACAAGCTAAGAATTTAAACCAAACCAATTATAGTGAGTGTGGTGCGCGGGAGTTGCCGAGCCTGGCCAAAGGCGCGGGACTTAAGATCCAACTTAAGAGAGGAAAAGGGCTGGAGTTGAGATCCCGTCTCGTAGGAGTTCGTGGGTTCAAATCCCACCTCCCGCACCAATTTAAGCCTAACTGAGGCGTAATTTGATGTGATGAGGATATGAGGGTGGAGAGGCGTTTAAGGCATTGTGTGAACGCCTTGTTTTGTGGGTTGGATAAGAGTGGTTGCTATGCGCTATCATCGATGATAGTGGTAACTTGGTTGATGAGAGGGGTTTCGAAGAGTGCTATAGAGTTCTTGAGCCTGCATCATCTTAAGAGAGTAGCGGTGGAGGCATCTACCTGCATAGCACCAATCTGTAGGATGTTGGTGAGAGAGGGTATGATGTTCTAGTCTCTCATCCTATGTAGGGTAGGTTGATAGCTGAGTCTAGGGTTAAGGGGGTTAGGGTTATGCTAGGGTTTTGGCTGAGGTTATTAGGTTCGATGCGCTACCATCATTGCCTGATGAAGATGTAGCGTCGCTAAGAAAGGTTGTGATGAGGAGAGCATTATTGGTTAGAGAGAGGAGTAAGATGAAGATTAGAGGCTACCTCACATATAATGGGTTAGAAGAACCTGCTATAGGTCTATTCACAGAGAAGGGTATCGACTGGTTAAGATCATTGAAGATTGAGCCCATCGATATGTACCTTGCTTATTGACGCATTGAACAGGGAGATCTCAACGCTATCAAAGAAGGCTGAAGGAGGTAGCTTATGAAGATGTAAGGCTCCTTACACAGGGCATAGGGTACTACTCAGCATTAAATCTGAGGTTGGGAGGGTGGAGCGCTTCCTTCTACCACTCCCTAGCTGAGAGGAAGGGGGAGGCAGATAGCCTTCGTTGCTAAAGCGAGGAAGCTCCTACTATGCTGCTACAGCATATTAAAGAGTAGGAAGCAGTATCAAGATCAGGCGTCTTAGCGCCAGAGGTGTTGCTGCGCCTCAGTACAAGTTAACTTATTGGGCAGCCTAGATGCAAAACAAGCATACTGCCCCTCTATAGGCTAGGTGGCTGCCTATTGAGGCGCTAAGCTAACATAGCCTGTTTCTCAGAGGTGACAAGCCCTCAAAAATGTAGATTAACTTAAATAACATTTAAGCGCATCACATACCGATCTAAGATGAGCTGGGGTACAGCGCCAGGAAGCGTTAAAGTAGAAGGAGAGATCGACTGGGTAAGAAGGCCAACACCACCTGGTAAGAGGTTATACGATCAGATAGTTGTTGTTACAGGAGCGTCAAGGGGCTTCGGCAGATTAATAGCCTTAGCAGCGGCTGACGAAGGCGCACACGTCGTCGTCAACTACGTTAGATCTGCAGATGCAGCAGCGGATGTTGTGAAAGAGATTCAAGAAAAGGGTAGAAAGGCTATTGCGGTTCAAGCAGACGTCTCAAAATACGATCAAGTCAAAGCGATGGCTGACAGAGTGTGGAATGAATTCGGCAGATGTGACGTGCTGATAAACAACGCTGGAGAAACCGCAGCTACCAAGATGTCTTGGAGAGAGTTGAACGAAGAGGTTATAGATGAGACACTTAGACTCGATGTCAAAGGCACACTCCTCTGCACACACGAATTTGGAAGCCGCATGCTTGACCTACAAAAGAGCGGCACAATAGTCAACGTCTGCTCTAACGTGATCGTAACAGGAAGCCCAAGAGCGCCTGAATACGCTGCGGCAAAATACGGTGTATTAGGAATCACAAAATCCTATGCACTAGCATTAGCACCCTTCGTTAGAGTAAATGCAATCGGTCCTGGGTATATGGATACCGAGTCGCTGAGGGCTAGGAAGGATTGGACACCTCAGCGTAAAAAGTGGATAGTAGATCACACGCCGCTTAAAAGTATAGGTAAACCAGAGAACATCGTCCACATCGTTATGTTCCTCGCCTCTCAAGACTCCTTCCACATGACAGGAAACCTCGTAATCTGCGACGGCGGCTTCAGTATGCCAGGTGCGTAAACGATAGGTGTGGTAAGAGAGTATCCACACCACCTCACATTATTTTTTATACGTCTCTTGAGTAGGGCAGTCTTAAATATTAGTTATAATGCTAACCTCATGGTGGGAAAAAGTTGTATAGCGATATAGATGTGAACGCAGTGTTAAGTAAGATTGATCGCGAAGAACTCAAGAAGTGGGTTGTTGAAATGGTGCGCATAATGAGCCCCACAGGCTCAGAAGCTGAAATGGCGGCCTATATGGAGAACAGATACCTTGACCTCGGCCTTCAAGTCATCAAGCAGGAGGTTGAAGAAGGCAGAACCAACGTTATAGGAATCCTTAGAGGCACAGGTGGAGGACCTACTCTACAGTTCGATGGACACTTAGACGTCTCCTTCACAGGCAAGGAGCCTTGGATGAGGGGGGCAACGACCGCAGATCTAGGAAGAGTTGCAACACTTCAAGGAGAAGAATGGATCTTCGGAGCTGGGAGCTTCAACATGAAGGGTGCGCACGCAGCCTATTTAGGCGCAGTAAAAGCGATAGTCGAATCAGGGGTTAAGCTAAAAGGGGACATCATGCTTACAGCGACTGTTGGTGAAATAGAGGCTTCACAGGTAGACGAATACACAGGCAAGTTTTACCGAGGCTACGGCTATGGTGCAGCCTACGCGGCAACGCACGGCATAGTACCAGACTTCGCAATATTAGGTGAACCAACAGGCCTTAAGCTCATGATTGGACACTTCGGCTCATTTTGGGCTAAGATCACAGCCACAGGAGGGGCTGTTGTGCACACCGCTTGGTCTAGAGACGTGCCTAATAAGATCGAGCAGATACCTACGGTGATACAGCGGCTCAGCCAGTGGAAGAAGGAGTTTGAAGCGAAGACCGTCTACAAGGGGTATCATGGTATCGTCAACATAGCTTCGATTCAAGGCGGTAGACCTTGGAAGAGCTCTAGGACGCCTGACTCGGTGAGCATATACGTTGATGTAAGATACCCTCCTGGAATGACCCCACTTCACATAAAGGCTCAGCTCGAGAAGTTGATCCACGAATTGAATACCAAGGACCAAACCCTTAAGCTTGAGCTCACACCCTTCTGCTCTAACCCACCAACAGAAATAAGCGAGGACGAATATATTGTGAAGTCGATCAAAGAAAACCACAAGAAGATCCTAGGCTCTGAGCCTGAAGTAATATATGAGCTATGGTACTCTAACGCCCCGCCTCTGAACTCAGTAGGGGCAAGAGCTGTCAACTACGGCCCTTCAGGCGGAAGAAAGATCAAGGGGCTTACACTCTCAGACAGAGATCGAGAGTACATCAGCGTCCAAGACCTATACGACTGCACAAAAGTCTACACACTAGTTGCGTTAGACGTGTGCAGCAAGAATAGGGAAAAGGTGAGACCAGACCTATTTAGGTGAGCCTACCCAAACCCCACCCCCTTTTTTGAAAACTTATTAAAATAGATGGTGGAAGGTGTAGGGGGTGTAAAATATGAGGCTTGTAACCTTTGTAGAACCTTACTACAGGCAGGAGAGAATAGGCTTTCTGCACGGCAATAAAGTTGTAGACCTTACGCTAGCTTACGCAAAGATTCTGAGAGAGCAAGGTGAAACACAACCATATCTCCTAGCTTCAACGATTGTACCGCCTTGCATGCTGAGTATGCTGCGTGGTGGAGAACGCTCTATGGATGCTGTGAAGGAGGCTGGGAGCTATGTTGTCGAGAAGCTGAATAAGGGTGAGCAGCTGTGCGGACCCTGTGACGAGCCGATGGTCTTTGACTTATCTGCTGTTAAGCTTAAAGCGCCTTTAAGGCCTGGTAAAATTATCCACACCGCAGGCAATTTTAGGGAGCACGCGAGAGAAGGTGGTCAGGCTGGCTGGGAGTTTCCTATACCACCTTGGATATCCTTCCTTAAGGCGCCTTCAGCTATAATAGGTCCTGATGAGCCTATAATCTACCCTAAGTTGACTAAGAAGCTCGACCATGAGATAGAGATGGCTATAGTTATAGGAAAGGGGGGTAGATACATACCTGAAGAGGAGGCTTGGGATCATATAGCGGGTTTCACAGTGTTTAACGATATTACTGCTAGGGATGTTCAACGCAGCGAGATGAAGAATGGGTTATTGAACTTAGGTAAGAATCTTGACACATTCGCTCCCCTAGGTCCGTGTATAACACTTAAAGAAGCTATAGGTGATGTGCACAACCTCAAGATAGAGTTAAGGGTGAATGGTGATCCGAGGCAGGTTTCGAACACTAACCACCTCTCTGTTAAGATAAATGAAATAGTTTCACATTGGTCTGTGATGAGCCTTGAGCCTGGTGACATAATAACTACAGGGACTGTGTCTGGTGTCGCAGCGTTTAGGACACCTGACCCTACACCCTACTGGCTTAAGCCCGGTGACGTCGTTGAAGCTGAGATCGAGAATATCGGCATACTAAGGAACCCGGTTGTAGAAGATAAG
>CALJAQ010000049.1 GCA_938029515.1 uncultured Nitrososphaerales archaeon | reverse complement strand
GACAAAACCGCTCTGCTTACGATAACACTTGCACCAGAGGGTATGGAAGACTTTCCTCCGCAGGTAGGTGATAAGATCAAAGCTGCTGCGTCTGAGCTTGGTTTTCAGGAGTTGATTATTGTTGATGCGCATAACTCTCAGGGTGAAACCAACAGCCTTGATGAGCTCAATGATATAGTAGAGGCTTCAAAAAGGTTGCTGCAGAGGTTAAGTGTTTCTCCAAGGTATCCCTTTAAAGTCGGCTTCAGCCACTCCTCTGAATTCGGCTTTAAATTTAAGGAAGATGTGGGCGCTGGTGGAATCGGCGTTTTGCTCCTAGAGGTTGGTGGTAAAAAATTTCTGCTGGTTAGCGCAGACGCTAATAATGCGGTAAGAGGGTTGAGGGATAGAGTAGTGAACAGCCTTGAATTAGATGGTGTGAAGGCTGTAGAAATCTGCACAAGCGATACCCACTTTGCATCAGGGAAAGGCCGCACACCACTAGGCTACTCACCTCTAGGAGAATTGACAGAAACGAAGGAGATAATAGAGGTGGTAAAAGCTCTTATAAAGAAAGCTAACGAAAGATTAGCAGAAGCAACCGTGAGCATTAAAGTAGCATATGCCAAAGTAAAGGTAATGGGCGACAGCATCCTAAATGAGTTCTCAGCAATCTTCGATAAAGTGTTTAAGGTAGCTAAAAGAGGCGGTAAGCTCCTTATTCTCGAACTTCTTGCAATTATAATTACTGCAAGCCTACTCTAATGTGCTTCAGCATCCCACATATACTTGGTGTGCGCTAAAAGATGCGCTAACCTTACGGGTTCTGGGACGGCTCCTTGAAGCGTAAATCTGTTAAGTATCTGCGTCGCTTGTTTTTCGTTTAAGCCTGCCGCACGTATAAATAGCGTTGACCCAGTCTTCAGCATCACCTTCTTCCTCTCTCCTACCTTACGATACTGTTGAAGCTTATGCTGCCAGTTTTGCGGGAAGTGGTGTTTTATATGCTCCTCTAACCCCTCTGACTCTTCGAAGGTTAAGCCTATAACAGGCACACCCGTACTAAGATAAACCTTCTCTAAGTCAACGATGTTGAAGAAGCTTATTATAACACCTCGAAGCATAATTACATTTATGTCATTTCGTTCAAGGCGATAAAACATGCCTACCACAGCGTCAGTAGCGTCATCACCACCTATAGTAGCTGAGCCGAAGACAAAACCGTCGACGACGAGATCGGCACGCATGACTACACCAGCCAAGCAAGAACGTTTCAAAGTACCGACGCGAAAACTCTCTGCTACACCAAGTGCCCTTATGCCCCTCTTCTCAACTTTAACAGGCAAACATCAAAATAAAGTAAAGTAGGTAGGGATAAGCGTATCTGCAAGTCCTTTATATAACCATAATATCCAAGAAATTAGTGTTTGAGTTGGCTAAAAAGTGGAGAGAAGAAGATACGCTCTATAACCTAAGAGGCAAAACACTCAAAGTCTACTTATATCTTCTCAGCAAAAACGAATCAATAGGTGTAAGAGAGGTGCAACGCATATTAGGCTTCTCAAGCCCAAGTGTAGCTTTCCATCATATCGAAAAGCTTCTAAACATGGGTTTAATCGAAAAAGACAACTACGGCAGATACTATACAGTTAAAAAAGTTGACGTAGATATCCTACAACCATTCACTAAAATAGGTAAGTTTATGCTACCTCGACTCAGTTTCTACGCATCTTTCTTTACAACACTCACAGTTACATATATGATCCAGAATCTAAACTCACTAGACCTCTACGCTATCATAATCAGCTCAGCTGCGACTCTCACATTCTGGTACGAAGCCATCAGAACGTGGATTAAGAAGCCGTTCTAAACTCTAGAAATAAGAGGAGGTGAAGCCCCTAAGCATGAGGTTGAAACCAAATAAACAATGGTTTCCCATTCTGATAGGCGTAGTCTTAGCACTAACTTTAACAACCGGAGTAAACCTTCTAGGCCTAAATCAAAAGACAAACTTTAGGTACACTCAAACACTCAACCCATTAAACGTTCAAGGTGAAGACACTCTTAAAGCATCTTCTCAAGATCTGACAGTAGAACATACATGGGCGCAGCCATCTTTTACTATCGCAGCCTCTCTTTTGATAGCGGCTTCGGTAGCTTCAGCAGCCTATTTACTGCTCAACCGCTTTATCTTTAAAGAGTAACCTAAAATATCTTAAATGATTAACGCCGTTTGATGGCTGTCAAGAAGAGCGGGCTCTTAACGGAAAAGCAGATCGAAGTGTTGAAACTAAGAGCACAAGGATTGACACAGGAAGAAGTAGCCAAAAAGCTCAAAACCTCAAGGGAGAACGTAACTATACTTGAAAAAAGAGCTTATAAAAACATAAAGCTAGCCAGAGAAACACTTGCGGCCCTAAAGACCTTCGGCGTTTCAGCTACTGCGGTAATAAAACCAGGAACACATCTTGTAGATGTGCCCCGCATCATTTTAAACAAAGCTGATGAAGCAAACATCAAAGTTAAAGCAAACTTCACTAGAATCTTCGACGAGATAAGGTTCAAAGCAGGCGATAAGGTTAAACGCAGTATGGTCACCCGTCAGATTACAGTCAAGATTCTACCAAATGGGGATTTCACAGTAGAGTAAGACTATCTTAACCCAAGATACCTTTCAACATCAAGTGCAGCCATGCAACCAAATCCTGCAGCGGTTATCGCTTGCCTATACCTGTGATCATGCACATCACCGGCTGCAAAAACCCCCTCCACATTTGTCATGCTACCTTTCTTAAGCATTATGTAGCCCTTCTCATCTAACTCTATCTGCCCTCTGAAGATCTCGGTATTAGGCTCATGACCTATCGCCACAAAAAGCCCTTGGGTATTCAGCACCTCTTTTAGACCGTTTTTTACATCCTCAACAACTAAGCCTTCAACGCTTTTCTCACCTAATATGTCCACTACTACACTGTTCCACTTGAATGAGATCTTTAAGTTGGAGAATGCGCGTTGCTGCAGGATTGGGCTTGCTCTCAACCTATCTCTTCTATGTATAACCGTAACCTTATTCGCAAATTTTGTTAAGAATAGCGCCTCTTCTAAAGCTGAGTCACCACCGCCTACGACAGCCACCTCTTTACCTTTAAAGAATGCGCCATCACAGGTAGCGCAGAAGGAAACGCCTCTGCCCATAAGCCTCTTCTCACCCTCTAAACCAAGCCTCCTAGCGGAGGCGCCGGTAGCAATAATAACCGCTTCAGCTTCAAACACACTTCCTTCGGTATAGATCTTAAATGGCCGCCTTCTAAAATCAACTTTAGACACTCTGTCATAAACCAGCTGCGCACCAAACCGCTCAGCCTGCCGCTTAAAAAGATCCATGAGCTCAGGGCCAAGAATGCCCTCGGGGAAACCTGGGAAATTCTCCACCATAGAAGTTAACATAAGCTGCCCTCCAGGTAAATCTCCAGTTATGACGAGTGGATTCAAACTAGCCCTTGCGAGATAAAGTGCTGCGGTTAACCCAGCTGGGCCTGCACCCAAGATGACAACCTTCCTCACATCTGGCAAAGAGCATCACTATCAAACCGTCTACATACATGCTTAAATTGATATATTCTTAAGCGTTGGTGAACGCGCTTGCTTGTAGAAAGGTTTGTGGCCCCACCTCTCGATAACAACGTTTACCTTCTTTTTGACGATATAACACTTAAAGCTGCGGTTATAGATCCGGCGTTAGGTGCGGGCCCCGTCTTAAGTAGGGCGAAGGAGCTTAAGGCGCAGATCATCTATATTCTGAACACGCACGGCCACCCAGATCACATATGTGACAACTATAGAATTAAGGATGAAACGGGCGCCAAGCTCTGTATACACGAGTTAGATGCGTATAGGCTACTCTACAACCCATTCTCTAATAACCCTCTACCTCCAACAGTAGATGTACTCTTTAAAGGCGGAGAATCGCTTACAGTAGGCTCGTTAGAGATAGAGGTTCTGCACACACCAGGCCATACTGAAGGTGGATGCTGCTTCTATCTACCAGATGAAGGCATAATATTCACAGGTGACACGCTATTCGCTGGAAACATTGGGAGGGTAGACTTAGAGGGATCTAATCCTGATGAAATGCTTAAAAGTCTAAAGCGCCTCTTTACTCTACCTAAGCACGTAAAGGTCTACCCAGGGCACGGCTACACAACAACTCTTGAAGACGAGTATTGGATGCTTGAATCCGGATACATCAGCAGCCTTCTAAATCAACCCTAACCCCTAAAGCTTTGTATCGGTGCAGGTATCTGCCCCCCGCGTCTTACAAATCTTTCAGACCTAAACCTATTAACCTCCATGACAACAGTGCCACCAAGCAACCCACCGAATTCAACATAGTCTCCAGCCTTGGCTTGAGGAACAGGAATTACCCTAACACCACCAGGCTTATCATTAACTACACAAATAGCGGCTTCATCTAAAATGATCCCAGCTATAGATTCGACCGGTGTTTCACCAGCAACTGCTACCATATCTAAGCCTGCTGAGCAGACTGCGGTCATAGCCTCAAGCTTTTCAAGATTAAGTGCGCCAACCCTGACCGCGTCAACCATACCAGCATCTTCACTAACAGGGATAAAGGCTCCGCTCAAACCGCCTACAAAGGTCGTAGCCATACTACCACCCTTCTTCACAGCATCTGTTAGAAGCATTAACGCCGCTGTTGTCCCAGGTGCACCACATCGCTCAAGCCCCATCGCCTCGAGGATATTAGCTACACTCTCTCCCTGCTTAGGTGTTGGTGCTAACGATAGGTCTACAGTGCTGAATTGGATGTTCATCATCTTCGCAACTTCTTTACCAAGCAGCTCCCCCACTCTTGTAACTTTGAACGCAGCCCTCTTTACAAGATCAGCTAGCTGTCTAAGGTCTACACCCTGATTCTTCTCTACAATCGCTTTTATAACAGCAGGTCCACTGATGCCTATGTTAATTGATACCTCTGGTTCACCTAATCCGTGAAATGCTCCTGGCATAAATGGGTTGTCTTCAGGCGCGTTTGCGAATGTAACTAGTTTCGCACACCCCGCTCCTTTACGCTCCGCGGTCAATTCCGCAGTTTTCTTTATCACCTCACCCATCTTTAGAGCCGCATCAACGTTTATACCACTTCTTGTAGAAGCTATGTTTACACAGCTGCAGACCCTGTTTGTGGCACTCAACACCTTAGGTATGCTCTCTATAAGTGCAAGATCGCCTTTTGTATACCCTTTATGAACGAGGGCAGAGTAGCCTCCTATGTAGTCTATAGACGCCTTTTCAGCAGCCTTATCTAAAATGGAGGCGAGTTCTAAACCTATGTCAGCAGCATTCTCTTCTTCAGCAAAAGGCTCAAGCAGCAGGGCTATAGGTGTGACCGCAACCCGCTTGTTCACAATCTCTACACC
>CALJAQ010000048.1 GCA_938029515.1 uncultured Nitrososphaerales archaeon | reverse complement strand
CATCCTAGAGCAGCTCCACAATCTCGCGATCCTGAAGAAGGAAACACCATTAGGGATCATGAAGAGGCTGAAGAGACCCTCTAAGAGGGGAGGAAGAGCAAGGTCAAGAAGCATCTCAACGCAAAAAGCCTTCAAGAAGCGATGAATACCCTAAGCGAAGACCTCAAAGAAGGCAAGATCAGCAGAAGAACCTACCATAGGGCAAAGAAGCTCCTAACTAAGCGCTTTTAGGACAACACCCCCGTAGAACGTAAAGGTAATATCTTTGACGCACGTGTTTAAAGGTGGATGGTTTAGTTGGCAGATCTTAAAGCGAAGGTTATAGAAGCGCTAAAAAACTGCTATGATCCAGAGATCCCAATAAACATAGTTGATCTAGGATTGATCTACGACCTTAAAGTAGAGGATGGGGATGTTAAAATAAAGCTGATCTTAACCGCACCAGGATGCCCTATGGGCTTCTACTTGGTGGAGCAGGTGAAGGAAGCGGTCTCAGCGGTTGATGGTGTAAGGAACGTCGATGTGGTGTTAGTCAACGAACGCTGGACACCCAATAGGATGAGTGCAGAAGCTAGAAAGAACTTCGGTCTCTGAGTAAACCTTAAACTCTCCGATCTCCTCTACCCAGCTGCTTAAGCTTGCTTATTACACTCAAGCTCCCTAAACCGAAGCTTAAAGGCGCCCTCTCTCTAGAGGAGGCTATCTCTGCTAGACGCTCCGTAAGAGTGTATTCAGCGGCACCCATATCGTTCGAAGACCTCTCACAACTCTTGTGGGCTGCGCAAGGCATCACTGAACCAGAGTCTGGTGGTAGGAGTGCTCCTTCAGCTGGAGCTACCTACCCTCTTGAACTATTTGCGTTTGTGAGGCAAGGAGGGGTTAAAGGGGTTGATGCAGGCGTCTACAGATATAGACCCTTTGACCACTCTTTGATTAAAGTGTCTTCAGAGGACAAGGTTAAGGCGTTGATGGAGGTAGCCCTCTGTCAAGAGTTTATAGCCGAAGCACCTTTGAACATAGTTGTTGCAGCAAAATATGAGAGAACAACTATGCGTTACGGTAGCAGAGGCATAAGGTATGTGCACATCGAAGCGGGGCATGTTGGGCAAAACATAAGCCTTGAAGCAGTAAGCTTAGGGTTAGCCTCAGTTATGGTAGGCGCTTTTAATGATAACGCGGTGAAGAAGCTGCTTAACGATGAGGCAGAGCCGCTCTACATAATTCCAGTAGGCTATAGGGCTGGTTGAATTGAGGCCGCCCCTCAACTGCTGATAGGCTTCTGAAGACTCTTACGATATTCTCTGGTGGTACAGTTGTAGAGAGCTAACTAAAGCGTCTACGGATATCTCCTATCTATCTTACCTAGCTTTGCTAGCCCTCGAAGTTGACTCTTTCGCCTATTTCTTAACTCTGTTCTGGATATATTAACCTTAGAAAGAATTTATTTTAAGCGGTAAGGCTACCTATACAGGTGTGTCATATGGTTGTGATAGAGTGCCGAGCTGCTGAAGAAGACGCGGTTATACAGGTTGCTAAACTTATGCTAGTCTCAGCTAGAACTGCACCCAAAGCCGGGGGTGTAGATGACATACAAACCCTAATACTCACAGGCGAAGATATGCTTCGAGTAGCTAAAGAGATGGAGAAGATGGCTGAAGAGAGAAACATACCAGCTTTCATAAGAGATGCAAAGAACCTGAGCAGCTCCAAATGCGTAGTGTTGATCGGCGTAAAGTCAAGTAAGAGCTTTGGTGTAAATTGCGGTGGATGCGGCTATGTGTCATGCGAAGCCTTTGAGGCCTCGACTAAGATTAAGGGTAATGATTATGTCGGCCCTGCGTGCATCTTTAAGGTTTTGGACCTCGGGATCGCTTTGGGCTCGGCTGTGAAGACCGCTAGCATGCATAATGTAGATAATAGGGTGATGTATCGGGTAGGCACAGCAGCTAAGAGGCTGGGATATTTAGGAGATGCAGACATCCTTATGGGCATACCCTTATCCGCTACAGGTAAGAGCATCTACTTCGATAGAAAGTAGGGTTAACGCTTACCGCCTTTTAGCAGATCTCTAACAGCCTTCAGATTATCCTCCCAGGCTTCATCTGTAAGGTTTGGGAATGACCAAGTAGCGTGAGGCTGATAGTATCTGTCTATTGAGACGGTTTTAAGATGCGCCGCTCGATGCTTCAAGCCTGAGAGGATCGTCCAAGCCATATAGTAGGGCAACCCTATGAATAGAGCCAAATCGTATCTTCCCTTACCATCCAACCCGTTCCACTCAGCGTCTTGTAGCCTACTAGCTATATCGACGGCTGGTATAGAATATGCGCTATTATACCCCCTCTTCTCCATCTCGCCGATTATGTGTGCAGTAGCTACTACGTCTGCCCCTCCAGCCTTAGCGATTTCAAGAGCGTAGTCTAAGGCTGTGCATTCTTTTAACATCTGTAGTGATAGGTGGCCTGCTACTAAGATCGATCTTTGAGCCTTCTTCATCATCCCTATTACTACTGCCGGCTTCTGTATGACGAATGCCTTTACTGGACCGGGGATTTCAGCTACTTGCCAAGGTTCAGCAGCCACCCCTCTTAACCCTCCTTCCTTACCATTCTAGGGAGTAGAGTAGGGTCAGGTATAGCTCTCTCCTTCCACCCCTTCTCCTTCAACACCCTCATAACCTCTTCTCTTATAGTCACAGATAGGTCTGACTCACTTCTGACGAAGAGATGTAGGTCGCTAGGAGCTACACCGTAGAACTTTTTGTGGAGGTCTATGTAGTGTGAAAGCTTGATCGCCCTTCCTTTAGCGGTGTCATTTGGTCGCATAACAAGCTTCGCAGCCGTAACCATAGCCTCCTCCTTTGTTTCAGCAGCGTAGAAGAGGTGTTCAGGGCAGGGCCCAGCATACACCTTCTCACCACTTCTAGCATCGTAAACCACCCAATCCTCATCTCTGTCGTTTCTGCCTAGGAGCATCCTCCTATACTTAGAGCCGTGTGGACCGACTATTACAGGTACACCTAGCCTCCAGAAACCGCTCGCTATCGCAGCAGCCTTCTGGCTCATTGCGCCCCATGCTATACCTACAGCACCCACTCTGTTGTGTATATAGTCTGCAATCTCCTCGTAGTTACCTCTAAGATTTCTCCTAGCGAATATGCTTGCTATTTTTATCGCTGCGCCAGCGATATGTGCGTTGGCTACACAGGAGCCTACGTTTACTACCCCACCTGCGTCAAAGCCCCCTGGGAAGGTTTCGTAGATTGTTTTGCCTTCTTCGCTTCTATACATGCCTATTGACATGGCTGAGCAGCCTGAGGCTACGACGATGTATCTGCGCTTAGCGAATTCTTCAGCTATCTGCGCTACCTCTACACCGCTAGCAGGGTAGTTCGAGCAGCCTACCAGAGCGATGACACCAGGTATCTCTCCTAAAACTATTGGTCCACCTACCCTTCTGATCTCAACGTCTTGAACCGCGCCTCTACCAGCCCTAACATAAAACTTCTCCTCCCTAATCTGCTTCTGCGCAGAGGCGACTATCAAGCTGTGTATGGGTGCAGAGTTTGTACAAGCATGCTCACACCTACCACAGCCTATGCATAGATCGTAAAGTAAAGCGAATTTGGAGAGATCACCTTTCTCAGCAGCATCCATAGCTTCAGGGATAGGTAGATCGTT
>CALJAQ010000047.1 GCA_938029515.1 uncultured Nitrososphaerales archaeon | reverse complement strand
GATCAAACCGACGTTAGATGAAGTCTACCTCGAATACACAGGCCGCTCACTGAGAGCAGAGCAAGCGAGCGAAGAAGAAATGATGTCGCTCAGAAGGACGCTGCGCAAAGCCAGGGGGTAGAACATGGATAAGGTTGATACAAGCCCGCTACACGGCATATGGGCTCTAACAAACAGAGACCTCAAGAAATGGTATAAGGTGCCATTTATCTTCATGATGTCGTTGATACAACCATTCATCTGGCTAGCACTATTCGGCAAAGCAATGAACATAACAGCGCTATTCACAGAAAGCGCGTTCAATATACCAGGCCTAAACATACCAAAAGATGTAGTAAACCAGATAGGTAGGCAGATAATGCTACAGACCTTCGGCGCACAAGACTACTTCTCATACCTAGCAGTAGGCATGCTCACATTCATATCGATATTCACAGCCATGTTCAGCGGCATGTCAATAGTCTGGGACAGAAGGCTAGGCTTCCTAGATAAGGTTCTCAGCACACCAGTAGCAAGAGGCGCCATACCCATAGCCAAAGTTACATCAACGGTGGTGCGTGCACTAGTCCAAGCCGCTATCGTGCTCATACTAGCCATACTACTCGGAATGGACTTCTCACACATAACCCCAATAGGTCTGCTGGGCGCATTCTCAGCCCTGCTCCTACTAATAATAGGCTTCGCTTCACTATTCGTCACACTAGCCATACGTTCAACAAGCTGGGAGGCGCAGATGGCTATCATGAACCTACTAAACCTACCCATACTCTTCGCAAGCAACGCCATGTTCCCAGTAAACTACATGCCAACGTGGCTACAGAGCATAGCCAAGATAAACCCAATAAGCTACGCAGCAGACATATGCAGACAGCTTCTACTAGCTTCACCAGGCATGGCTGACCTAATCTTCGGCTTCACGTACCTAGCAGCCTTCGCAGCAACACTCTCAACCCTAGGAATAATCCTCTCCTGGAGATACCTCTCTAAATAGCATATACGCTTTAATCACCGTTAACCAGACCGTCTAACGGCGGTCGTCGTCCAGAGCAAAGAAGCGGAGAGCCTGGTCTAGGACACGAGCCCTCCAAGCTCGCGACCCGGGTTCAAATCCCGGCGACCGCACCTACAGTTAGGTTTAAATTCATCAAGAGAAGGATTACAAAGGCATCTTAGCGTTAACACACGTATCAGCATATCATATTCATAGCCTTAGGAAGATCTGAAGCAGCCGCAGCTGTAGGCAATCTGCTGGAAGCGCAGTAACCTAGTGGTTAAAAAAGAAGAGGAGGTAAAACACATGAATACGTTAGAAGCTGAGCTGAAAGCATGCACAAAGATCATATAAGGCTAACCTACACCACTAAATCTAAAAAGCACGTAGTCGAAGCCTAGAAGGAGAGCGGTGGTAAGATAAGCCTAGAAGCTTCAACAATAGAAGCTTCACAGATAAACTGTCAATTTTATAGAACGCTTGCTCCCTTAGGAATTATTGTTGAAAAGTCTATTCCTTTTTTCCGCTGAAGCCATTTAGTAATAAAAATGTGTTTATCCGCCGAATAATAGAGTATGTCGTTTCTTCTTGCTACGTTAAAAAGAAGATTTAGAGGTTGGGAGATTCCTTTCGGTGAAAGTATTATAGAATAGAGGGGTAAGGCAACTTTACTATACCCTAATAGTTGTGAAAAATCTCTGAGGCTGATCCTACCAAGTTTACATTCTATAAACCCTAAATGTGCTTCTTTATCCGATTTCACAACGACCCCAGTTACGTCAACTTCAACTTCATATGTTTGGTAATCTGGAAAGTGAGTATGGAATCCTTTCTCTAGAAGCCATTTTGATAAAACCTTTTTAGAAGTGTCTTCAACACATATTCTGGCATCCTTAAACTTGCTCTGCAACATTTTCCTGAACCATGAGCACACATCGGGATACATTTCTTTCTCGTTTTTATACACGATCTCACTTCTTTTCTCTCTTTTCAGATTTAACCCATTTTGTTAACCGTTTATGGCTTTTAAGAAACTTCGCGTATCTAAAGCATCCTAAATCGGCGCAAATCTGCCAGTAGGAATCGTAATGTTTTCCTCGGATTTCTGAAGGCAATTTTTCTGAAGCTTCAGAGGGGTGTCTTGGCTTAGTTTTTCTTCTTTTCGGAGGATTGCATAAGTTTGCCTTCGCAAAACCTTTTTCTCTGTTGTGCTCCGCAAGTTCTTCAAGTATTTCTTGCTTATGAGACATATAGAATCCTATTTTTTCAAAATCATCTGCAAAAATTTTTATTTGATGTTCTCTTGCCCAAGCATCTTTTCTTCCAGCTTTGTATTCTTTTAGGCTTGGGTCTCTTGTGTTAGGGTGTCCCCATTGTATAGCATCTACTGGAATTCCCAAATGATCCTGCAGGAGATGGCACATTTGAACAGGTAGACGCCAATTAGAGGGACTGTTAAGGACATCTAAGTAAACTCTGCATTTTCCCCATCTGTTCCTGTTCGCCCACCTCGCAGATCCAGCTACATCTGCAAATCCTCGCACGAATTCCTTCTTTATGGAATCGCTTGACTGGAAAATTTGATCGGGGATTTCAAACTCGTAATAGGAACTTCTTTCCTTCATGAGCATCTTCACGTTTCGCAGAAACATTGTGTTCTTTAATGTTTCAAGAACTAGGTAGACTGAACGTTCGCTTTCAGTTTTTCTGACGTTAACATCTGCCAGTTCATTAACCCTGTTTACGACATTGTCTAAGCTCAATACTATCTTATCTTTCTGGGTGATCTTCTTATTTATTCCTTCAACCTCTAAATTTCTAAAAGGAAACTCTATGAAAATTCGCTTTACGCCTCCATGTTCAGATATTTCCCCTCGAGCGGTTATTAATCCTATAAAATATGCTACATCTTCATCAATGTAGTCAAGGGAGGGTTTCTTCGTCTTCAACTTCTTTAACCCTATTCTTCTTGAATATTAGAATATACTCATGGATCTTATTCACTATGAAAACATATGGATAACCCAGCGGTCGCAAATTACTATATTCTTTTCTCCTATCCCAAATGATTATGTCTTCAAGAATAAACCCAATCTCCGTCATCATATCGACTATATTCATATGAAATGGAATAAACTGAGAGCCTTGGCGAATATCCATTACAATAACTATGCATCGTTTACCGCTTTTCAGAACTGTATGAACCTTTTCAAAAATGGATTTTAACTCGTCCATAAATTTATTAAGATCTGAAATGTTTCCAAGGTCTCTTTCTAAGTAAGAATACGGTCTTGGTTCTTTGTAGTCAGCCGTTCTTTTCCTTGTATGGATGTTCCAATATGGAGGAGAAGTTATTACTAAATCAACAGAGTTAGGTTTAACATGCCTCAAAAGGTTTTTAGCGTCTTCACAATAGATTTCACGTTCTTCAACTCCAAGATGTATAAGCTTCTGCTGAGAAAGCCTCTTCTTTGCAAGTTCGACGAAGTCCGGATTAATGTCAAAACCAATCCCCTTTCGCTCCAAATCCCTAGCAGCAATTATTGCGCTGCCGCTACCCATAAAAGGATCTAGAACAACATCGCCTTTCTTAGTGTATATTTCAATTAATCTTCGACATAACCCCACCGGGAACATAGCAGGATGCTTAAGTTTGCTTTCTTCTCTCGACTTCACAATCTCCCATATGCTAATAGAATACCTTTCCCATGTTTTCCCGTCTAACTCATTCAACCTCTCCTTTTTCTTAAGCGTCGCCTGAACCCCTTGATCGTCCATCGACTTCACTAATAACCAATTCTAACAAGTTGTTTATAAGTTTAAGACAACAAGCGAAATGACAGTTTGCAGCCGTTATTGAAAATACCTGAAATCTTCTGCCCATTCAATGTCAATTTAATTCTATTATGCTGATATGCCACTTTCCATATAACAAGGTCTTAAAAAGCGACTTCTGTTAGTTGCAGTGGTTTCTCACCTATGAGGAGCTGGCTATATTAGCTTAGCGCCTCAATGGGGCAGTCACCTATACGCCCACAGAAGGGGCAATATGCGTGTTTCGCATCCAGGCTGCCCCAATCAAGTTAACGCGTACTGAGACGCAAGCTCGTAGGCCCTTAGATGATCGTAGATTGTCTTCTTGCTCATCTCTAAGGCTTTGTCAGACTGTCCACACTATAGTCGTAGCTGTAGACCAAATAGTAGGCCTGAGCTGCTTTACTCAATGTATCCCAGTCCACCCCCACCGTTTTAAACCTGTCGTCCTTAAAGTTTAAAAAGCGCAACCTTTGGTATCTGCACCTAATTAAGTGTGAACACCACCATTCTGCCAACGATGATGAAGCAAGCTGAGCTTACGCTTATTAAGATTAAGAATAGGCTTGAGGAATTGGGTACTTCGTTAGAGAATATTGTCAATCTGACGATCTAGGTTACAGATATGGGTGAGTAGTTCGTGACAAGTGTGGACCCTACCTTCCTCCTCTAATAGCTTGAGCGTTAAGCAGGTATCGAAAGTTGTATCTCTACCCTTCTTCAAACACCTTTTCTAAATAAAGTTACGGAAAACCTCTAAGATGTTGTTATGTTAGGAACAAAAATGGATTTTATTTCCTTATGATTAGGGGGCAGTTCTCTTGGGAGCTTGTCTTTCTTACTTCTCTGCACCATCCTCCCCTCTCGAACCTGCAGGCATGCTTGAGCTTCTGAAAGGTAAGGTTGACCACTTCAACCGTTACGGAGGTATGTAGGCTGATGCTCTTCACCTTATAGGTGAACCTCGGTCTTCCCCTCCCCTTAGGATGCATCTTCTCCCTTGCTATGAGACCTCCCTTGACCAAGCGGTTGAGGCGCTTAATACCGTAGTTCTAGCCAGACCAACCCCCACAACAATCTCAGCTACGTCAGGCGCGCCATACATCCTACTCATGATAAGTTGATCCAAAGAATCTAACTCCACAGACAGCACTAGGGCTGAAGGGATTAAAATCTATCTTTGCTCCTAACATAACAACATCACCTCTAATCCTAGCCTTATTAACACTGATCTTACGCCTTAACCTATAGCGTTAAAATATAGGTCCTTTAATGAGGAGGTAGATGACAATCAAGACCCTATATTTGTGGCTAATAGCCATCGTTCTGATGGTGATCATCGGCGTTGTTGCATATTACGTAGGGACAACTACACCTATAGTAACCACCAAAACAGTCAGTATAAATGAAGTTCAGACGGTATATCACACAACGACCGTTACGGAAGAGAAGCCAACGACTTATACAACGACCGTTACTGCTATTGTTACCCAGCCAGCTACCACCATCACGGTGACAGCCCCACCTGTCACTATGACAACTACTCAGCGAATCACTACTACTGCAACCGTTACTGCTACTCTCACAACCACTACTACCCAAACTGTGTCTCATATAACCACTGCTACTCTCACAACCACGGCTACTCAAACTGTGACACCCTTAGTGCCAAGAGGGGTAGATATGATTGCGACCGTGTATAATGTCGTTGATGGGGATACGTTTGACGGCTTTCCATCCGGAAGGGTTAGACTTGCAGACATAGATGCACCTGAAAGAGGAGAAAAGGGGTATACGGAAGCCAAAGAAGCTTTAAAGCTGCTGACTCTTAACAAGGTGGTCTACTTGGACGTGGACGATATGTATGTGATGGATAGTTATAATAGGCTTGTCTGCGTAGTTTATGTTGAGTATAACTCCACTCACCTCTTAAATGTGAACAGGTGGCTTGTCGTTAACGGTTTTGCCACCCTCTCTGACTACCCTAACGAATTCAACCCCTACACGTGGAGCATCTATGTTGCCAAAGAGAGCGCGTAATTTTTGCAGTAAGGCAACAAGAGGATCTTCCCTTACCTATTCTAGCATATC
>CALJAQ010000046.1 GCA_938029515.1 uncultured Nitrososphaerales archaeon | reverse complement strand
TTACGAGTCAATGCAACAATAGCTTCTTTACACGCCTGGCACACCCTTTAGATAAAACTGCCTAAGCCTAGAATCCATACAGAGAGTGGGTAGCGTAGGCTACCTGAACCAACAACAGCCTAAAGGTGCTTGAGCCCTGCTTAATCTTGCCAGTCAAGTTCTTATCCGCAGTCTGGTAGACTGATGGGCGTAAGCCACCCCAAGAATATATCTTCTCAAACCGCTTAGCGTCGCCAACTTCATCCAGAATGACTGACGCAGAAACCTTAGCAACGCCTGGAAAAACGCTTACCCGCTTCACATCCTCAGCCCAGTCGCATGATCCTCACATCCACCTCCTTATCTCTTCGTCTAACAGGTCTATCACCCTCAAACAACGCTTCATAACAGTGATGCCCAGTTATTCAACCAGCTTCTAACAACTCCCTCAAGCTCGCTTCTTCTACCTTCAAAAGACAGCTTCCACCCTTTCTTACAACCTCTTCTAGGCTTTCCCAGCCCTCAAACCTTCAACCACATCCACCCAAGCCTTTTCGAAGACACTGCGCAGCTTAGAGCCTAACCTAATGTCGAATTGTTGAAGAACCTTATGGATGAGGGTCCTGTAGTCTGCCCTGCTCTGAACAATTTTAGTCCATAGCCAACTCGCGAAGGACACGGATCTTTCGATCATGAACATAGCGAGAATCTATTAAACCGCCTCTAAGCAGTTAGGCAAGCCATTGCTTCAGAGTGGGCGGTTTTACGCTCAAGAACCTTACTGGTCTTCTGAGCATTCGCAAGATTAACGTCAAACTCACCCTCCAAACCAGCGTAAAGTGGAATCCAATAAACGCCTAGACTCATAACAACAACCCTCCACTTATTGGTCTTCAGCCACGCCTTAACTTCTATACCCTTAACGTCCTTTAAAACTTTATTGCCTTACAAACCTTGCTAGATGTTGTTGCTACAAAGCCGCCCGATGCGCATCAACACTACAAGCCTTAAGGAGCATACTACATCACCTCCAATGCATATGATGGTGGTGAAGCCCATGACATCAACCAGACACGTTGCCATACAGGTTCAAAACCCATCTTTCTAAACTTAAACGGAGACTTCATCTAGTTGAATAAGTGGCCAACCCTAAACACTACATCTCCTAACACCAACACAGCAAAGAGCAGAAGAAACTGGGACAAAAACGTTACACACCACCTCTAAAGGCAAAGCCTATGCACGTTGAATAATTGGTCTGTTTGTAGAGATTTGTTGTGTTGCAGATTTACTGTGGCTGATGTTTTCTGGGTGTATTGTCTGTAGGTATTGGAGTAGGTGTAATGGGGGCTCTGTTATGAGAGGTGAGGCCTTTGATATGAGCTTCACATCTAGCTGGTCTGGTAGCTTGGTTATGGTAAGAGTCATTACCCTTCATCAGGCTTTTGATGTGATCCACGTATACTTCTTTAGGCAGCTTCGCAAAAGCGTTGGTGAACCACGTTGAATGCTCCAGACTACACAACCACATATGTTGATGATGAAGGTTGACCTCAACTAAGCCTGATGGAGATGAACTAATCTTTAGACCCTTCAGGGTAAAGGCGTCAAAAGAGTGGAGCAGGTAGAAGGGGGTGGGAAGAGGCTTCATCAAGACTCATCTTACTGTAGATGTAAATACAAAGCAGATACTATCAATAGAGGTATCTAGAGAGGATGTTCAAGACGTAAAAGGTGCTTTAGTGATCATCATCGCAGAGGTAGCAAAGGTTATGAGCGGACAACTCAAGAGAAAACTTCAGACACATAGATAAAAGAGGCATATAGCGTTGCATAAAGGTCAGAGAGAACCATTAACAAAAATACCTAATTAGAGGATTCGTAGCCATAAAGCAGCTTAAAGAGCCAAAACGATAGAAGCTCAAATCAGTAGCCTAATCAGCAACCCAACCACTCAAAAGAAACTTCGGAGAATACAATCTAGTAAAAGAAAACCTCCTCAAACCCTCAATACAACCCGCTCCATAAAAATAAGAGCATAAAGAAGGCAGATCACAAAAACAAGGCTCACAGAACACACAAACCTAGTTATCCAACACACTAGCAGGATTATAATGTTTAAATATTAATAGCATGTAAATAATCTTTTTAGAGGTGAGTAAAAATGTGTTGCTGCTGTGGTTGTGGATGTGTACAAAGTCATCACCATCGAGGCTTCAGACGCTTCTTAACGAAAGAGGAGCATATAAATGAACTTGAAGAATATTTGGCTGAGCTAAAAAAGGAGGTAGCTGCTGTAGAAAGCCATTTAAAAGAACTCAAAGGTTAAATTATCTATGAATTCAAGTTGTGGAGGGTAGATTGTTATTTTCTATTTTTTCTGGTTGTCTAGAGTTACCTTCTTGAGTTTCTGCGCAGCTTAGGGTGGTGGATGCTGGCTTAGGCTTCTAGTTGTGGTGTTTTTGGTTGCGTTTAAATTTTATCTGCTTTATTTTTGTAGTTAGTCTGCTTACACTGCTTTTGTGGTTGCTGTTTTCATGATTTGTCTTCTTTACTCTAGAATTTCTATAGTTTCTTTGTGTAGTTTTCTTATTTCTCTGAGTTATATTTTGCTTTAGTTGTATTATTCTTTTTGATTTTATTTGGCTTTGCTTCTTTAGTGGGGCTGGTGGGGGTGTGTTGTATCGTTATGCTTTTTAGCCTTCTGATTTCTTGGTATGGTGTAAGCATCTATACAGCTGCTGGGTATGTTATTATGTGGCTCTATAGAGGTCTTGTGATGGTTTTTCTTTAGAATTTTGTGTGTCGGGATCTACTCTTCCCAAGATGTATCTTTATGCTTCATTAACCTTTCACCCGAATCTTACATCATCTTAAGCTCATCTGAAGAGTTAATAATCTGCTTTAGCTGCTTTAACCCAGCAGCAAAGGAAGATTAATACCATCTCCTAAGAGGCGCTACAACCCCTTCAGATAAAGAATATAAAGGAAAACTTGCGTGTAAAATGACGAGTTGAACGAAGGTTCTGTAGATAAGAGTAGAGTACAGCAGCTCGAAGCACGTATAAAAGAACTTGAGGCGAAGTTAGCTGAGGCTGAGTCCAAAAGGGAGACACAACTCCTTAAACAGAAGATTGCCCAACTCGAAGACACCCTAACCAGATATAGAGAAGAATTAGAAGCGGCGAAAAGACAGATATCTGAAATACAGGCGCCTTACCGCGACATTGAAACCAAACTCAAGGAAGTGATAGGAGAAACAGGTGAAGTATCGCTTCAATACGGCGGATATCGAATCTTAATCTTAGATAAGCACAAATTCCCTTGGAGCTCAGTTGCGGAGCTGGTGCTTGAAAACCGCTTTGAAGTGTGGCTGGGCAAAGACGACAAGCAACTCTTCATATGCTGTAAGCCTATCTCAGATTAAAGCTTCAGCTACCTCATAAGCGGAATCTGAATAATTATGAGCAACAGAGCTGCTGTAAGTGTAGGTAGTGAGACCAGTAGTCCCGGTTTGATCCACTCCCTTAGAGTAATGTGCCCTAGTTCTCTTCTTTCTAGGATTCCGATAGCTACGATGTTTGCTGTACTTCCTATAAGAGTGAGGTTTCCGAATAATGTGCCTGCGAATAACGCACCCCAGTAGAAGGGTTGGCTGCTGATTCCGAGGCTACCTAACTCATCCACTATCGGCATTAGTGTAGCAACCGCTAACACATTATCCATAAACGCGCTAGCGACAGCAGCCACCGATGTAAAAAGTGTTAGGAGGCCGGTTT
>CALJAQ010000045.1 GCA_938029515.1 uncultured Nitrososphaerales archaeon | reverse complement strand
TACATGTCCTTGAGGCTGTTTGTGCAACGATGTCTAGAACTGTTTGGAGCGTAGCTAAGTCTTTCAGTAAATATTTTGGTGAAAACCTTCGAGTGGTATTTCACCATCAGAAGCTAGACTTTGTTGTGATGGAGATCAAGGGGAACATAATTGCTTTCACCACAGATAAGAATGTTGTTACAGATGGTATCGCTAGGAGAATTAGGGAACTCTATATAGAGAATTCAGATTTAATGCAGAAGAGTAACTGGGGCTAGAAACCCTTGACGAGTAAAACCAAGCCTCCGAACATAACACTACCACAGTTAACCTTCATTGCGTATTGGAAGACGCTCAATGATCTTCCTAGTGATAGTAATCGTCAGATCGAATGATAAGCATAAGGGTTAAGAGCACACCAACCACCACAAGAAGAGGCTCGCTGAACCTTGCTGAAGGTAGAGCTGCTGTGAACTAGGTCTTATCTCCGAGCTCAAGCAGCATTATCGTAAGCACGAGGTTAGAACTGGAGTAAGGGGTGCCCCTTCTTTAACATTAGGTTTGGCTTAACTTTTTGTATCGCTATAACAAACGCTGGCGCAAAGAAGATAGTGGCAGCTGCGAATCTTAAAATCTTGTGATCAAGTAGTAGAGGGGTTCACCCAGATACGCTGAAAACCAGTCTATAATTAAGAATCCTAGAAAGCGTAGCCAGCACCATAATAGGTCGCTTGAAGTGCGCTACTAGAGCTAGCGAGGAGAACTGACTCTTATCTCAGCGTTAGGAGGTGGCTGTGAGTACCAGAGTTAGAAAGAAAGCTTCATGCAGCAGAATTAACCCTCTTGATTGAAGTGTTAACCTCTTATGTTTAAACAGATTCTTTCATTAGACCTTGTGCATAATCCCTTTTCGACAAGTTAGTTCATTCTTCTTTACGCTCCATGATTTCTCTTGCTACCAGCTTTTCGTCCATGCTCAGTTACGATATGCCATCTAAGAGGATAGACGTGTTGCGCTCCTTTACTGGATTGGTGTCAGATTCGGTCTATGAAGAGGTTGAAGCAAGGTGCCGGGGTTTCGAGAAGAAGAGGCTCTTAGGGAAGACAGGGAGAATAGGAGGGGGCTGGAGGCATCAAAGCTATCCTTGAAGACAGGCTGCGCATGGCTCCTCATCTATTACAGGCTGTACATACATCCACTCTTCTACGGTTCATCTTCGAAATCGACCAAAGCACGGTGTGTTAGGGTGGTGATTGAGCACACAATTTCAAGTTGAAGAAATTCAACTTAAAGTCTATTTACAGTTATGTTTAATTAAGAGTTAGGGAGTTAGTGGTGACGGTGTATATAGATGCCTAGGGCGTTTGTCCTCATAAACGCTAACTTGGGTACTGAATCCACCCTTGTTAGTAAGTTGAAGAAGATGCCTAACGTTAGGCAAGCCTATTTTGTGTACGGAGTCTATGATGTCATAGCTGAAGTTGAAGCTGACACAATGGAGCAGCTGAAGGAGTGCATTGCAGGGAGCATACGTGGGCTTGATGAAGTTAGATCCACTCTGACGATGGTCGTCATAGAATAAACTCAAATACGTTAGTTCAAGAAGTAGAATGTAAGAGTGATGTTAAACTAACTAGTCTTTCTAAAACTATTTTAACAAATCTATTTACAATATTTATAATAACAACATTCGGTATATATAGAAGAGGTTAAAAAGGCACTGCGTGCGACGAAGAGAGTTACTTAAATTCGCTTTAGGCGCTGCATCTATATTAATTCTACCATCATCATCTGCACAAGCCAAGCATAAACGCTACGCTATGCTGATCGATGCTACAAGATGCTATGGCTGTATGGCTTGTGTCGCAGCCTGTGCCGCTGAAAATAATGTGCCTATCGGTGTTTTTAGAACTTGGGTTGAGAGGCATGTTAGAAAGGATGGAAACATAACATTTGTACCTAAGCAGTGTAACCACTGTGAAAACCCTCCTTGTGTCAAACCTTGCCCTACTGGCGCCACATTTAAGAGAGATGATGGGCTTGTGCTCATCGACGACGAGACATGTATCGGCTGCGGCGCGTGTATTCAAGCCTGCCCTTATGGCGCTAGATTCGCGAACCCTGTGAAGGGTGTTGCAGATAAGTGCACCTTTTGTGAACATAGGTTGGCAAAGGGGTTATTGCCAGCCTGTGTCGAAGCCTGCCCAGCTGCTGCTAGAGTATTTGGCGACCTAGGCGATCCTGAAGGTGAGGTAAGCAAGATAGTTGAGTCATCTAATGTTCTGGTGTTAAAGGCTTGGGCGCATACTGACCCTAAAATCTACTACAGGAATCTACCTAAGGAGGCTGATGTCTGATGAGTTTAGGTGCACCCCTATTCCCTAACGAGCTCGCTGAGCCTATACTTTGGCACCCAGTCCTCTTCGCATACGCTCTCGTAATCTCTGGCGCTGACCTTATCATACTGGCTTCACTCGCCTATATATCAAAAAGGATGACGAAGGTGATACCTCTACTGCTAGTGCTTGGTGTCTCATTCTTTTCAGCTGCGCTACTTGGGCCTCTTGCTGACCTGCGGCAACCCTCACGAGCACCACTCATCTTTTTACTAGCACACTTATCTCCTACTGAGACAAATCCAGGGTTTTCGTTTATAGCCCTATATGCCAACCTTTGGCTGATGCTGATCGTTCTGAGCCTAGCCTTTCTCCTCTTTTACCAATCATACTCTATGCACCTTAAGTCGTTAACCGCCGGTAGGTTGAGAAGGTTCTACAGCTTGTTATCACTCGGCGTCAAGGATGAGAAAAGGTATAAGAAGCTTACACCCATCATCACTGTAATCTCCCTCCTAACGATTACTCCTGCTGTATTATGGGGTGTTTATCCATCGGTACTATTGGTCTTTCAGACTTGGCTTTTCCTATGGCGCAGCTGGGTTATTCTACCATTGATCTTCTTTGCTGACACGTTCGTTGCATCTACAGCTGCGACTCTTCTGGTCTACTTCATAGTTAAGATGGGTAGGTTGGAGGAAGAGGTGGTTAACCCACTCCTAAAGATTCATTCAGCAGGCTGCGTTTCAGTCGCAGGGCTTTTAGGTGTGCAGCTACTACTGTGGAATCAGTGGTTTGAGGGGGCTGAGGTATACGCTGCATTTAACGTTGTAGTACCTGTAATCTACTTGGTTATAGCCACCCTAACACTCTCGTTCCTGTTGGCGCTTGCTTCACTAAAGGTTGCTAGGTTGAGTATATTGGTTTCAGTAGCTGCACTACTAGGTGTTGTTATGAATAAGTGGAATACACTGGTCAATGGTCAGCTCGTCTCAAGAACAGGTCTGGGTGTGCTGGATCTACACCTACCTTCAGACTGGCTCTTAACTACGCTCTCACCTATCGCTGCTGCCATATTCATCTTCGTCATCCTATCATCGATCTTTCCGTTGGAGGTGAAGGAGGTTGGTCAGTAGAAGGGGTTTCGTTAAAGGTGTGATTGGCTTAGCGGCTGCTGGCACATTCGCAGCAGGCTACGCCCGGATAGTGGAGGAGATTATAAAGCCTACATACACACCTATACCGCCAGACCCAACCATAGGGGATGGTGTGAGGTTTGTCTACAGCTCCTGCCTCGGGTGTAATGTTAGGTGTGGTATAAGAGTGAAGGTTGTTGAGCAGGGTGGTGTTAGTGTGGTTGAGAGGGTAGAGGGCAACCCCTACCATCCATATAATAGGCTTGTAAACCCAAGTTCCCAGTACACTAGATTTGACCCCCTACCGTACAGCACACCAGTGGTTGAAAGCTTGCGGTATGCAGGCACGCTATGCGCAAGAGGCCAAGACGGTATACACTACCTCTATGACCCCTACCGTGTTAAATCCCCGTTAAAGAGAGCTGGGCCAAGAGGAAGTGGAAAGTGGAAGGCGATAAGCTGGAGTCAACTCATCAAAGAAGTGGTTGAAGGCGGTGTGGTAGAGGAGACAGGTGAGAGAATACCTGGTCTGAAAGATATATTTGTATACGGCATGCTTAAAGACGCTGGTATACAGGATCCGAACAAGATTCTAAGCGAGATAAAGAAGGATATAGACACAATAGTGAAGAACGCTCCAAAGCTGACATCAGATGATTTAAAAGATGAAATACAGAAGTTTAAGGCTAAGTGGTCTCAGCAGCTAGGTGGAAAAGGCGTCAAACTCGATCAAATACTCATCAACCCAGATGTGCCAGATCTAGGCTTCAGATCAAACCAGCTCGTCTTTGTTAGAGGAAGGGGGCAAGGCCACGCAGATTACTTCTATCAGCGCTGGACATACGCCTTCGGGAGCGTAAACTGGCTTAGACACACATCAGCCTGCCAACTAGGCTTCTACTGCGGAAACAGGCTTTGGTCCGGCACAACAGATCTAAACCCAGACGTTAGAGGAGCCAAGGTTCTGATAATGGCTGGAGCGCAGATAGGTAGGCTACATCCTGGCGCTACAGGCCAAGGCTTGATTATGGAGCGGGCAGCCAGAGGCGAGTTGAAGGTCTTTTATGTTAACCCTGTGTCGCCTCGCGGAGATTGTGGCGGGAATTTTGAGTGGGTGCCTATAAAGCCTGGAAGAGATGCGGCATTAGCATTAGCTATCGCAAGGTGGATCTTGGATAATAAGAGGTTCAACAAGGTCTTTCTACAGTCTCCGAATGAAGAGGCTGCTAAATCTAAGGGTGAAGTAGTATATACTAATGCTACGTGGTTGGTGATATCTCAACCTAACCACGCTAAGGAAGGGGTTTTCCTTAGAGCTAGTGACTTGGGTATAGGTGATAGCAGCAAATATGTGGTGTATGCTGATGGCTTCAAGGCGCACACCGATGTGGAGGAAGCTGAGGTTCTCTATAAAGGCAGGGTGAAGCTCAGCTCTGGCGAAGAGGTTGAAGTCAAGACAGCGCTTCAAATGCTATATGATGAAGCGGCTAGTAGAAGCTTAGAGGAGTGGAGTGAGTTATGTGGCGTGCCTGTTCAAACTATTATACGTATCGCAGATGCTTTTACAAGTGTAGGTAGGGCTGCTTCAACCTACATCCACCGAGGCGTCGCGATGCATCCTCAGGGAGAGTACAGCGTGTGGGCATACAGAGCGTTAGATCTTCTGATAGGGAACTACTTTGCTAAAGGAGGGGTTATGGGCAGAGCTTCCCACACCAATTATAATGGCTACCTATATAATACAGGCAGCTCGGGGTTCGGAGAACCTATTAGAGTAGGTCCTCCTATAGATCGCCACGGTGTAGCATATGAAGATACACTAGAATATTGGTTAAGAGCAAAGTCTGGTTTACCAACCTATCCAGCTAAGAGACCTTGGTACCCTCTTACACCAGAAGAGAGCTACACTGAGTTGTTTGCGGGCATCGACGAAGCCTATCCCTACCCTATTCGAGCCCTAATCCTCTACTATGCAAACCCAGTTATATCAGCCAACTACGGGTTGAAGTTCATAGAGGTTCTTAAGGATACGCAGAAGCTGCCGCTTTTCGTCGCTATAACCACATCTATAAACGAAACCTACCTTTACGCAGACTACATCGTCCCAGATACGACATACCTTGAAACAGGAACACTAGGGATTCAATACCTCTACGCCTCCAGCGGTGGAGTAGCTTTAGCTGAGAGCTGGAGGACTATGGTTATACCTCCTCTGACAGATGAGATAGGTAGAGACTCTGCTGGCAGAGTTAGATACGCTTCGATGTGGGAGTTCTTAATCGATGTAGCTAAGACTTTAGGTATGCCTGGATTCGGTGAAGATGGGATTAAAGGCGTGGCTGGAGGTAAGTATGAGGGCAAGAGCTTCCCGTTAAACAGCCTCTGGGACTACATCATGCGTGTGTATGCCAACGGCGCTATGGATGCTGTGCGTAGAAAGATCGTGCCTACTAACGTGCCTAGAGAAGATGTGGAATTCGTTGAAAAGAATTACCCTATAGCTGAGTATAAGAATATAATCCCAGACGATTGGCCTTATGTAGCCTATGTTCTAGCTAGAGGAGGGGTGTTCACAAGTTATAAAGATTCTTATGACGAAAGAGGCTTCGTAAAACGCACACCACCCAGAACCCTACTAGAATTTTGGGACGAGAGGCTCGCACAAATAAGAAATAGCGCCACAGGTAAGAGCTTCTACGGCGGACCAAAATACTTTGAGCCATCAACATACGGGCCTGTATCAGGAGAAGGAGTAGATAGGTGGCAGCCAGGCACCCCACTAAGAAATATTTGGGGCGAAGCAGATTACCCTCTGCTTATAGTGCCTAACGGCAGCCCCCTCTTCACTAAGCACCGCAGCCAATTCTACTATTGGCTCAAGCAGATAATGCCCAGAAACTTCGCGGTAATCAACCCAAAAGACGCTTCAAAACTCAATATATCCACTGGAGACATTATAAAAATAGACACACCAATAGGTACACTAGAGACACCGGTGTTAGTTGAACCTACAGTCGCTAGTGGCGTTATAGCAATACCAGTAGGCATGGGTAGGTGGGTTGAAAACATTGTGGCTAAACCCAAGTACTTCAGAAGCGCAGATCTGCAAAAGCTGATCGATGAACTACCTGCTGCCATAGTGATGCCTGAAGATGCTGTAAACCCTGTTAAAAAGCTGCCTAATTTAGTAAAAAGACTGCTTTTTACAAAGTCGCAGGCATCCTACTATGATAAAGGGCTCTCATATGATGAGTGGAGATTTAATGGGATTACACCGAACCCCATCTCTATAAACGACCCCTCGCTAAACGGTTGGCCTATGGTATCTTGGCTAGGTGCTTCACAAGTCTACTTCTACACCCCAGCTAAAGTCTCTAAGACAGGTAGATCGGAGAAGATAGAGTTTACACAAGCTGTATGGTAGGAGATGCTAAGAAAAGCGGCTGCTGGGAGGTTCAAGTTTTACTCAGCTTTATCCTATGTTCTCTGGGCTAAGGATACCTCAGATACTAAAGATTTAGTAGATGTTGAGAGAGACTTGGCTGCGGTAGAAATAACGCCTCAGAATATACGTGAATTTTTAGATAGAGAGGAGAAGGTACCCTTACTTAGAGAATGTGTTAGTAGTTTCCCTGAAGACTATCCTAAAGTGCTTACCATCTTCTACTCTGAAAACGGCTTCGAAGCGTCAGGAATCCAACCAGATCACCCAGCCACTATGTTAGCCTTCACCGCCAGCCTAATATCTAAAGAAGAAGAGGATCCAGAGAATACAGTTAGGTATTGGAGGGTAGAGCATAGGTTCATAAAGACGCATTTAATGAAGGCGCTTCTATGCTTGAAAAGTAGAATACCTTGTGCTTTTACGCAAGCTGCTGTTGAAGCTGTAGGCATAGATCTCTCTCTACTTTATAATGTCTTAAAGGGTTCTAGAGATGTTAATTGAGATACTATACCATCTTAAGCCAGTTCTGTCCAGGCTGCCTCTTCAGCATATATCGTTTAATGTATGTCCTTCTGTTTCTACACTTGGGTATAGGCGAGGTTCTTGGTCTGGCCTCTAGTTTAGGTGTCTGAGACCTAACCTTCCCAGCCTTCGTAAGCGAGCCATGTGTCGGCATACTAGATCGGAGCTAGGTTAGCCTTTCGTTCGTTAAATATCTTGCGGTTAGACAGTCGATGATGTTAAACCGTTGATGAACACTCAGTTATAGAGGTGGTGAAGGCTTCTAGGACGCTAATTAAAGTGAGGGTTGTGTTGGCTGGAAAGCGGTTATATAGAGGGTTTTGAACTTCACCTTGAGTGGGGTCTGAAACCATCTTTCGATGTAGTTCCCTCCCTCTGATGTTCGTATGTTAATCAACCTCGCTAGGGCATCTCTGTAGCCGTAGGTTCTTTACCCACAAGGATGAAGATCTTTCTTATACATTTGAGGCACATCCTTCGAGTTCTGCATCAAGGTTCCACCTCGTAAAGGATACCTTATACGCTAAGACCTCCTTTGTGCACATCTCTAGCACACAGTATGTAGAGCCGCTTCTTGCTGAGCTCTATCTTAGCCTTATCCACAGCTATACACCTATGCTTCCTCTTAGACCTAGCAACTCCTAAGGCCATAAAAGCGTTGTGAACAGCAACATGAGACAAACCGCCAACGAGCTTCAAAGCTTCTCTATACGATAGGCCTACAAAGCATAGCATGGCAGTTATAACCTTCTCCTCTAAGACATCTTATTCCTCTACAGGGCCTACCCAATCAACCATCATCCGAAGGGCAGACATACACCAGCCTTTCTACAACAACCGCAAGCAGCCCAAACAAAACTATAGAGCGAACATTCAACATTACCTTAACATCATCAGACAATCTTTTTAAAAAGACCGGGGTGTTCTTCTAAATCTGCCGAGCTCTCCTTCAACATTCTTTAGGATGCTGCTGTCGAAGACAGGACCATCCCTACATACAAGATATCTTCCTATGGCGCAGGAGCCGCATAGGTTTATGCCACACCTCATGTAACGCTCTAGGCTTGCTTGCACAGGTATGTTATTTGCTGATGCTAGTTGGTAGACTCTTTTTATCATCAACTCAGGTCCACACGTGTAGATCTGGTCGAACTTATGCTTCCTAAGTAGCTTCTTCAGAAGCTCTGTCGCCACCCCCTTAAACCCTAAGGTTCCGTCTTCAGTCGCATAAACCAGTCTTACACCAAGCTTCCTTAAACCTTTAGCTCTAGAGAGAAGCGGTATTGAATCTGCTGACTGCCCAGCTAAAAGCAGTGTAACGTCTCTTCCGCTTTTAGCGCTCTTCTCCGCTAGAGGGATTAAAGGTGCTATACCAGTCCCTCCACCTACAAGTAGGTTTGAGTACCCAAGGATGGTGAAGCCTCTACCATATGGTCCTCTGACCCAGAGCTTCTCACCCTCCCTTTTGCCGCAGATCTTCATAGTGCCTCTACCGACTGGTCTAACAGTTACTGATACGTATTGGCTGATTTCTGATAGGCTCATAGGGCACTCGTTTTCAGACGGAACCCAGAGCATAACGAACTGCCCAGGCTCAGCTTTTGAGCAAGCTTCGTCTCTAAACGTTATGGTATATGTTATCTTGGAGTCTCTTTGTATAGATGCTATCTCTACCGCTCTTAGGCGGTCAAGGTTTGTGCGCAAGCCCAACTACTTCGCTCACACTCTTGTATCCTTTTGATTTAAGGTAGGATGTTAACCCATCTACTATCTTTTTAAAGACCTCTAAGCCTTCGCATGCTACAGCTGAGCCTATCTGCAGAGCTGAGGCTCCTGCTAGAAGGTATTCTACAGCGTCCCGCCACGTCCATATGCCTCCTGAGCCTATGATAGGTATCTTAACGTATTCGAAGATTTCGTAGACACACCTTAGGGATATAGGTTTGAGAGCAGGCCCAGAGAGCCCACCTACTTTATTTGAAAGGATAGGTTTAGCTGCGTCAACATCTATAGCCATAGCTCTGATGGTGTTGGTTGCGGTTATGGCGTCTGCACCAGCCTTCTCAGCAGCTGCCGCTACTTCGATGTTGGGTAGGTTCGGTGAGAGCTTAACGTAGATGGGTTTTTTGGTATCTTTTTTCACCAACCTAACTATCTTCTTGACCAATTCAGGGTCGTGCCCAACCTCCACACCTACACCTTTAACGTGTGGGCAGGATAGGTTCAGCTCATAAGCTTTGGCGCAGCTCTCCTCAAACATTTTAGCAAGTTTTGCAAAATCTTCTCCTCTTCTTGCAAACAGACTTACAACTAAAGGTGAATCCTGTTCTTTAATCCCCTTTAACTCCTTTAGAAACGCTTTTGCACCTTGGTTCGCCAAGCCTAGTGCGTTTATGTAGCCGCATTCAACTGCGACTATAGTTGGGTTTCGATAGCCTTCTCTAGGTTTTAGGCTTATCGACTTCGTTACAACAGCCCC
>CALJAQ010000044.1 GCA_938029515.1 uncultured Nitrososphaerales archaeon | reverse complement strand
AGAGCCATGTAGAGCAGGCAGGCAAGAACCTTCCTCTCCAAAGGTAATCTATTACGTTGAAAGATATTCCTGCTACGAACGGCATTGAGTAGCAGCTCATAAGCCCACATCTTGATCAGGTGAGAGTAGCTTCTCAAGGTTGTTCAGCTCGTCAAGCAAAATCCCTAGACAAGGAACTCAACCTTATCTTAACGGTATCGACCCTGTAGAGTGACAGGTTTATTAGACAGCAGTTAAAAGCGACTATGGGGGAAGATTAGATGAACCCAAAGAACGTAGCAAAAGGTTGAAGCAAGGGGTGCCTATAAATGCGTGAAAAACCATACTATGTCAAATTTGATGTCCCAAAGGAGCTGGCTGACGCAGCATACGAAGCCGTTCGCCAAGCCAAGCAGACTGGCAAGGTGAGAAAAGGCACGAACGAAACTACAAAGGCGGTAGAGCGTGGCATAGCAAAACTCGTAGTGTTGGCTGAAGACGTTGAACCGCCGGAGGTGGTAGCGCACTTACCCCTCCTCTGTGAAGAAAGAAACACACCATTCATATTTGTCCCAAGTAAGGCACAACTCGGTTCAGCATTAGGGCTAGATGTTGCAGCTGCTTCAGCAGCCATAGTTGAACCAAACGAAGCGCAAACATTGGTTGAGCAGATCGTAAACGAAGTAGCTAAGTTAAGAAAGTAGCGCGGTGAGTCGATTATGAGTAAGGCTGCAGAAGAGAAGCTCACACCCGCTGAAGTCATACAGATTGTGGGTAGAACAGGTGTAGCTGGTGAAATAACTCAAGTACGTGTTCGCATACTTGAAGGTAAAGATAAAGGGCGTATACTTACTCGAAACGTTAAAGGGCCGGTGAGGCTAAATGATATACTTATGCTGCGGGAAACCGAGAGAGAGGCTAGAAAGATAAAGTGATTCACTAATGCTCGCAGGCAAAAGATGTAGCTTCTGCAGCAAAGAGTTAAAGCAAGGCTATGGTATAATGTTGGTTCGCCTCGACGGTTCAACCGAATACTACTGTTCATCGAAGTGTAGGAAAAATGCGCTAAATCTTAAAAGAGACCCGAGAAGAGTTAAATGGGTTACCAAACGTAAAGTGAGTAAAAAATGAGTCAGCGTACATTAATCATCATAAAACCAGACGCTGTGCGCCGAGGGCTGATTGGTAAAATAATCTCACGGTTCGAGGAGAAAGGCTTCAAGATAATGGACTTGAAGATGTTCAGCTTCACAAGGCAGCAGGCGGAAAGGTTTTACGAGCCGCATGCAGGTAAACCGTTCTTTCAAGACCTCGTAGACTTCATAACCTCAGGTCCAGTCGTAGCAGCCATACTCGAAGCGCATAATGCGGTTAGTGTTGTGAGGTTGATGATAGGGCCAACAAGGTCATTTGAAGCCCCTCCTGGGACAATACGTGGAGACTTCGGCTTAGGGTTAACAGAGAATGTTATACACGCTTCAGACTCTGAGGAGAGTTTCAATAGAGAGTCTGCGATAGTCTTCAGCTGATCTTAGCTCTGTTTAAATTTTAGTCTACGGTATAGTCTTCTGGATGGCTAAGCAAGCAGAGGGGTGCATATTTGGCTTCACAGTGGATAAGGCAGCCGGTTGTTGTAGTATTGGGGCACGTGGATTCAGGGAAGACTTCTCTACTGGATAAGATAAGGGGCACAGCTGTTCAAGCCCATGAAGCAGGTGGGATGACTCAACATATAGGTGCTAGCTTTTTTCCCACAGATACACTCATAAATATCTGCGGCCCTCTGCTTCAGAAGGTTGGCGGGGCTGTTAAGGTTCCGGGGCTTCTGGTTATAGATACACCTGGGCACGAGGCTTTTAGTAACCTTAGGAGTAGGGGTGGCTCAGCTGCAGATATCGCTATATTGGTCGTTGATGTGACGAGGGGGTTTGAGGAGCAGACGTATGAAAGTGTTGAAATACTCACGCGAAGAAAGGTTCCATTTGTTGTCGCTTTAAATAAGATCGATAGGCTTACTGGTTGGAGGCCTTCTTCAACACCGTATTTGACGGAGTCGCTGAAGAAGCAGGATAAGGTTGCTCTCGATGAACTTGATAACAAAATCTACGAAGTTGTAGGTAGCTTATCACGTTTAGGTTTCAGAAGCGAGGCATATTATAGGGTAAAAGACTTCTCAAGAGAAGTGGCTATAGTTCCCATAAGCGCCAGAACAGGAGAGGGTATTCCAGAGCTCATAATGGTGCTCATCGGCTTAACCCAGCACTATCTGACAAAGAGGCTCACCGCCTCAGAGACTCAGACAAGAGGTATAGTGCTGGAGCTTAAGGAGGAAGTTGGATTAGGTCTGACCGCCAACATAATCCTGTTAGATGGCTCGCTTAAAGCGGGGGATACCATTGCCTTGATTAGGAGGGAGGGCGCCTTCAAGACGAAGGTTAAAGGATTATTCCTACCTAAACCTTTGGATGAGATGAGGGATCCGAGAGATCGGTTTATGCCTGTGAGTGAGGTTAAGGCTGCTGCTGGTGTGAAGATCGTTGCTTCAGATCTTGAAGGCGTGTTGGCTGGTGCTCCTCTAATCGCTTTGGATTCAGAGGATAGATGGGATGAGGTTAAGGAAGCTATCGAAAGTGAGGTTTCAAAGGTCTTCATAAAGACCGATGTTCTAGGCGTAATCGTTAAAGCTGACACATTAGGCTCACTTGAGGCTATAAGCGATATGCTAAAGCGACATAACATCCCCATCAGGATCGCGGATGTAGGTGCGGTGACGAAGCGTGAGGTGATAGAGGCTGCCATGGTAGCGAAAGAAGACCCATACTTAGGTGTGATTTTAGGCTTCAACGTGAAGATTATGCCAGATGCTCAGGAAGCGATGGCAGCTGAGAAGGTTAAGGTTTTCAACGAACCCATCATATACAATCTGATAGATGGGTATACACGCTGGGTTCAAGAAGAAAGGGAGAGAGCCGCCAGCAGAGAATATAGCAGTTTAACACCGCCTTGCAAGTTTAAGGTGCTTGAAGGATACATCTTCAGAAGGAGTAATCCAGCAATCTTTGGAGTAGAGATTATATCGGGGAGGTTGAAGCAGAAGGTTCAGGTTATGAATAGCGAAGGCAAAGTTTTAGGCACCGTACACCAGATACAGGATAAAGGTAAACCTATAGATGAGGCGGCTCGAGGCTCGCAAGTAGCAATTTCGATGCTAGAGCCGATGGTGGGCAGACACATCTTTGAGAAAGAGGTGCTATATTCACTACCTAGGGAGGCTGAGGCGCGAACGTTGAGAGAAAAGTATCTACAGCGGCTTACCCCAGATGAGCAGCAGCTACTTGAAGAGATTATCCAAATTAGAAAGAAGGCGCTTCCAACATACCCCTATTAAGGGGTGAAATAAATTTTAAAAAGCGCAGCTATAATATTGTATTGTTGTGAAGAGATTGGTCAAAGTAACAGTGATAGCGATGGGTAGTGTGAGAGAGGCGGTAGGTTGGAGCACGAGGATCGTAGAAGCAAAAGGGAGCGTAAAAGAGCTACTGCTTACATTAAAGACCAAAGAAGGCAAGAGCGTTTACGATCTTATGGTTGAGTCAGACGGCACAAAAGATCGATATCTAATACGTTGGGTGAGAGGTGATCTAAGACCATCTAACCTGATCTATCAAAAAGATCTTGAACTGCAGCTAGAAGATGGAGACCGTATCTGGCTCTTAGATAACCCACCTGTAATCATAGGTGGATAAATCTGTCAGAAAATGACAGAATGCCAAAGAAATCTGTCTAATATAGACAGGTTTATATACAATCAAACGGATACACCCTTAGATAAAACAAGTTGCTGCAGGAGTTAGATATGGCAAGATTTGAGATAGACGATATCGATCTGAAGATTATTCAAGCGCTCATGAAAAATGCGAGGGCAGACTTTAAAGACATAGCCAAGGCGGTTGGCGTTTCTGATCGAACCGTCGCAAGGAGGATAGAGCGTTTAGAGAAGAATAAAGTAATTCGAGGATATCACGTCGATTTAGATCCTAATGCGCTTCTACAAAAAGGCGTCAAACCTTCAGAGTTTGAGGAATATGTGAAACTGAGCCGCTTAGAGTGGGAGGAGCTTTGGGCTGCGCTTGGGAAGATAATGGGAACTGGACTCGCTATCTTACTTTTTCATGCAGGAAAGGCCGTAGGCTCAGAGATAGGCTCAAAGCTGCTTAACCAATACTCAGATTCATCAACCGCGTTGAAGATGCTGCCAATTATGCTCGTCGGAAGAGGGTGCAGAGAATGCAGAGTAATCGACTTAGATCAAGATAGAAGATTAGGTAGACTTGAAGTTGTCAAGCAGGGTCTCACCTATCAGAAGCCTGCAACCTTCTCAGAGTGGCTGAGAGGCTTAGTCGCTGGAGCTTTAGAAACAATCTTAGGTGAGAAGGTTGAGGTTGTAGAAGAGTCCTCAACAGAAGGCTGTATAACCTTCAGATTTAGCTACGGCGGTGATCTAAAAGCTTGAACAACCTAAGGGTAAAGACAGGCGTAGATAAACTTGACCATATACTCAAAGGTGGTTTACCGAGGGGCTCAGTGGTGCTATTAGCTGGAGGGCCTGGCACAGGTAAGACCATATTATCCGCGCGCTTCCTCTACAGCGGTATAGTTGATTACAACGAGGCTGGTATGTATGTGAGCTTCACAGAGACGCGTGAAGCCTTCAAAAACTATATGCTTAACTTCGGCTGGAACTTTGATGCGCTTGAGAAGAAGGGGCTCTTCACCTTTCTAGACTTCTTCTCCACGTCTGAAGAAGGTGTAGATCACGTTATCAAAACCATTTTAGAGCCTATATCTATACGGAACATAAAACGGTTAGTGATAGACTCCGTCACAGCGCTTTCAATAAGCTTAGGGGAAAGATACAAGGTTAGAAACATCGTTTATCTTCTGAAGCAACTCCTCAAGAACACTGACTGCACCTCAATACTTGTGGCTGAAGTGCCCTTCGGCTACCCTATGATGGGTGTAGGAGTTGAGGAGTTCGTCGTCGACGGTGTCATACTCTTAGAGCTTCAGCGTGAAGGATACGAGTTCAAGAGGAGGCTAGCGGTTCTCAAGATGCGTGGAACAGAGCATGACCTAAGATACTTTAGGTTCGATATCCAACATACGGTGGGGCTTAAGATAATGCCTATACTAGCGGAGTAGGGTCTAAGATTGGATTTAAGAACCCTTTATGAACAGACTTGCAGCTTCTTTGAGAAGAGCTTCTCTTACCAACTCGAGGTGAACGAGATACGTCTTCAAGAGCACCTTCGGCGATGGCTACAGACCACAGTTTCAAAACGGTTAAATGCTAAGGCGGAGCGCATAGAGCAAATACCTCTAACAGAATACCACGACTACACTGAGATGATTGAATTTGGCATAACCCTGCAGCGGCTTATCCAGCAGAATCCAAAAGGAGAAGGTGAACTTTTAGCTGAATACTACTGCAGGTTGGCTAAGAAGATCAAATATATTGTGGAGGACGCCTTACCATATGAATTAGCGTTCGCAGTAAAGACTACTGGTTCAACAGGGAGCAGCAAATGGTTTGCGCACGGTGATGCCTTCTGGGAGAATTTCCGGCTAGACTCCATAGCCGCTGGGGTCCTTGCTTGCAGCGAAGGATGGGGTGAAACAAAATATCAAATAGGTGATAAAGGCCTTAATGTCGTCGCCCCAGTACCTTACTTAAGCGGGTGGTCGATGAAGTCTGTCATCCCATATTTTCAACCAATTCCTCCGTTAGAGGTTACAGACAACATCCCAGATACTAGAAGGAAGTTCTACCTCGCTCTAAAGATGATGGAGAAGGGTGAAAAGATTGTTGTCGGCGGCGCAAACGCAGCCACCTTCTACATGCTCTTCAGATACTTCACAGACCAAACAGCCTTCTTCAAAGACCTATACAAAGCAGTAGATATCAGCTTAATAAAATTCTACTTCTTGTACAGGGTGATCAAGAGTCTATTAAAAGGGAGGGGCAATGTAAACATCCTAGATGTTTTTCCACTAAAAGGCGCCATGGTAGGGGGCGCTGATACAAAGGTCTACTGCGAATTCTTCAAGAAGACCTTTGGCATCGTCCCATTGAACATCTACGGCTCCTCTGAAGCAGGAATCGCTTTCCTTGGTACTCCTGATGATAGGCTAAATCTTACCCCAAATCTCCGCTCAGGGTATTATGAGTTTGTTAACGATGGTGGAGAGGTTGTGCCTTTAAACGAGGTTAAGAAAGATGAAGTGTATGAGATGGTTGTAACACCCTTCGGCTCAGGTTTAGTTAGATATAGAAGTGGAGACCTCTTTAGAGTGGTGAGGATAAGAGATGACGGTATGCCTATCTTCTCATGTGAAGGGAGGAAGATGAATATTATCGATGTATATGGCTACTTTAGGCTTACAGAGGGGCTTATATCCGAAGCGCTTGCTCAAGCGGGTTTAAAAAACTCAGATAAATGGTCTGCTATTAAGCAGACTTCGCCGCAGGAATACATACACTTCCTCATGGAGAAAGAATGGGAGTATTCAGAAGAGGAAGCTGAAAAGCAGATCTTCTACTCTCTACTAAACCTCTCCCAAGAATTTGCAGACTACATAAAGGTGTTCAGAGTAAAGCCATCAGAAATAATCAGAGTTGAATACCTTAAACAAGGTGCTTTCACCAGATATCTGATGAAAGCTACAAAACTCGGCTTACCTTTGGGTCAGCTTAAAGCCCCAAAGATAATACCAGTAGATAGAGTTGACATATTCGATCTTTTAAGGAGTGTGTAAAATGAGTACAGCCATACTATGGTCAACACAATATATTGCTGCCATCATAGTAGGGTTAGCTCTCTCTCTACGAATCTTACATAAAGAACCTAAAGTAGTGGTGAACTATTTGCTTCTACTTTACTCGCTGCTAGTCTCAACTTGGTCTTTCTCGGTTTTCATACATAGAACCACGCCATATCTTGATACTTCGGCGCTCTTCTTTAGAATAGGAGCGATCTCACTCTTCTTAGCTCAAGGAACATACCTCTCTATGGCATTCTCGATCCGCTCATTCAAAAAGCGATATTTGCTCGTAGTTCTACCTGCATCCTTAACCTCAACGATTTATCTCGGATTCGGAGATTTCTCATTTACCTACACAAGCTTCGGCTGGTCATACCACCTTGCAGGCGATCTGCTTTCTCAGATCGTACGTGGTGTGGTTAACGAAGCCTATAACTTGGCGATCCTCTTAGCACTCTACTCCATCTACCGTGAAGCAGATAGCCCTATATTGAGACGTAAGTTGATGCTCATCTTATTAGCCTACTTAACCTTTCAGTTCATAGGCTTCTCTGCCACAAATCTTCTGCTAATATTGAGTGATGATGCGCCACCATTTGGAGGATTACTGCACATATTTACGTTTATAGTGATGGGCTACGCCTTAACCCTCTCGTATAAACCTGCAATAACTTATGCATCGGCATCAGATTTATCGAGCAGATACACACGCTTTTTAAACAAACTGCTTGACACACTACCCGGAGGGGCTTTAGGTCAAAAGTATATCCTCTTTTCTCAGTTCATAAAGCAGACTGATATAGAGGAGCGTATATCATACATAGGTGAGCAACCTTTCTTCAAGGCTGGTATCCCATCAAATCTGGTTTCAAATATAGAAAAGACACTTGACTACTTACGTGAAAACAGATTAGCCTCTTTACTAGACCTCTACCTACCTGTCATAAACTCTGCTTACGAAGCCCTATCTACTTCAGAAAGGTTTAGGTTAGATGAGGCTCTCTTAAAGCGAGCAGAGTTTCTGATGGAGGGGGATGTGTTTTATGGTGTTGATGGAGGAAGACTCATGCATAAGGTTGAGGTAGACAGGAGCTTAAGTGGGGTCTCAGACGCTGAAGCCACTCTAAGAATATACAAGAGGATGCTGCTCGCCACATTTCCAGAGTTTAGAAGTGTTTTAGGTAGCGAGCTGCTTAACCGCATGCTTCTCTATGAAGTTCTGAAGGATATAGAAGTGGAGGTGGATGGATACATTTCGATAGCTAACTGTTTAGAGAAGCACAAGGGTAGCTCTCCTCTAAAGATTATAACTGTGTTCAACAGTTTCCTCTCCTCAACTATATCTCAAGTGGGAGACGCGTCAACTAGGACAGCGAGCATAATAGTTGGTAAGATAAATAGAGTTTTGGAGTTAAATTGGCGTCGCGCGTCAAAATTAGGCATCCTATCTACACTCAGAGCGGCTCTTGGCGATATTGTCTCTGAGCCATTAACACTGTCTTTGTTAAATGAGCCGATAACCACAGAGACCCTTAAGGCGTCGATGTTCATACTCGGCAAACCTATAGAAGAGTGTGCAGGAAAGGTTATCCTCTTAGAGTTCACAACACCAACACCTTTGCAGCTCGCCGTAAGAAGGTTAACGATAGAAGCCTTGGCAAAAGGATATGACATGGTAGTCTTCACGAGGAAGGGTAGCGTAGTTGAGGAGACACTTACACCATTAGATGTGAAATATGTTTACCTTACACTCACACCTCACATAGAGAAGGAGGTTAGCAAACTCTACGTCCAACTAAAAGATCCGACCGAAATATTGACCGCGGTTAGTGAACTAAACCCCACTGAAACAACCGTCATATTCTTTGACAACCTTACAGACCTCACCCTTACAATCGGTTTTGACAAAACATACACACTCCTAAGACACATCGTTGAGCTAGCGGCTGAAACAAACGCAACCGTTCTGCTAGGGCTGAACTCAGATGCACACGACAAACAACAGGTAGCAGCTCTTAGAGCATTAGTAAACGCAGCCATAAACCTCGAGAAGGCAATTAAACTCCTAGAGCGTTGATCAGACGAAAGAAGATCAGTGTCGATTTCCTAAAAGTGGACCGGGGGATTTGAGTACAAATGGATTTAGAACAATCAAGAGGTGTTAGGTGATGCTTACCTGGTTAAGTAGTTAAATAACCTTATCGGTAGATTTATGTACCATTTAATCAGAATCTATAATGGCAGATTGGGATTAAAGAGCAAGGTAGGCCTAGCCAAGACAGGCACATCATCCCTTAGGACTACGATCCCAGAGGGAATAGTCGAATACCTAAACCTGAAGCCTGGGGATATATTAGATTGGAGTATGGAGATAATAGGGAACACTGGGAGAGTTGCACTTGTCAAGAAGGTGGAGAAATGAGCTTAGAGATCACCAAGCCGTTAAAGATAGGGTATGAGAGAGTATGTAATTGCCCCCCTCAACACATCAACTGTCTCACCGCTAAGGAGTGGGTTCAAAGCCAGGTAGCGATATGGGAGTTCTTCTACGAGAAGAGGGATATACGTGATAAGAATATACATCCAGCCGTCTTCCCCATTGGCTTACCTAAACGCTGTATTCAGCTCTTCACACATGAAGGGGAGCTAGTATTAGACCCTTTTGTGGGGGTAGGAACGACCCTTGTAGCCGCCTTTGATTTGAACCGTAACGCTGTAGGGTTCGACCTTAAGAAAGAGTATGTTGACTTCTCAAACAAGAGGGTAGCTCAGGTAAAGTTAGACGCTTACGGTGAAAAGCCTCAAGCATCAACCATTCAGATTGCTGTCTGTGATGACGCTCACAACATACCTGAATACCTTCAGGCTGAGACGGTATCTTTAGCCGTAACATCACCACCATATGCAAATATGCTCAATAGACCAAGGCTAAACAAAAGCATAAGGGGGGACTTGAGACGAAATCAGCATTTCCTCAAGATTCAGCAGTATTCAAATGACCCAAGAGACCTTGGCACAATGGAGCCTAAAAAATACGCTCAAGTCTTAGGCGAAATTTACAAAGGAATACTTCCTTTATTGAAGCCCAAAGCTCACTCCATCATCAACGTTACAGACCTATGGTGGAAAGAGGGCAAGTATGGAAGGAGGATACCTGTTCACCTCTATGTCATAGAAGAGATGGAGAAAGCAGGCTACGAGTTGAGGAACATCATAATTTGGGATAGAAGAGACGTAGTGAATAAAGTAGGAATCTTCGGCTGGCCGAGCAACTACATTACTCTCGGAACCACCTTTGAATACATCCTAGACTTCTGGCGACCACCTTAGGGAATGAGCCCTGTTTTTGCAAATTTAGCCATATCCTTCCCAAACTGAGTATTTGGTCTGAAGCGTGTTGTAGTATAAGGGATTTGGCTTAAAGTATTAGGCGGAATATAGCAATAGCCGCCTGTTTTCGCACACTGCCCTTCTAAGACTTTGATATTTGATTCTGTGAATTCTCTTAGCTGATTAAAGAAGCCGAATAGGCTATCACCGTCAAAAGCCAGACCCCTTACAGCCCTCTCCCTTAAACTCACGTTCTTCACCTCAACTCTATGCCTCGCTATAGGCGAATATACGGTAGGGTAATAGATGATGAAATCCGTCCTCTCCTTCCTCCTTGTGAAGTGTAGGTCTTTCACTAAGCCTGCCTTCTCTAGCTCTCTTTCAGCGCAAAGCTCAGCAAGATAACCTGATATAGGTTGGAAAGCTTGGCTAACACGCCTCGAAACCTCCTCAATAAAATTACTGTATTCTTTATCTCCAACCACGATAGGTTTCAGCAACTTCCCTTTCACCCTTTGATGAACCTCTCTAGGTAGGTCGAGCTCGGCGAGTACTTCATCCACCCTTCTCTCATAATATTCTGACCTATATTGAATCATCAACTCAAACGTCTTCCTATGCAAGGTGTTAACATCAAGGTCAGGAGTGAATTTCAAGGCTTCACGGAATATGTCTTCAGCAGACGGAATATTCGGCATTATTTCACATCTCCTATTTGTACCCCCTTAGTTGTATGGGGCGGTAGCCGAGGTGACCCTATAAATACATCTTCCTGTGGTTAACAGCCAATCAGAAAGAGTTACCAACCTGTCTCTGAACTTTGAGTATTAACCCTAATCCTTTGAATGGTTCAACTTGATGTGAAACAAAAATCATCTTTCTCACACGCTTTCTCGCCTCAGCCAATAAGGGTTTGATGAATGGACCTTCTTGAAACATATGGCACTCTTCTATATGATCACACACTCCTTCAAATGCTTTTGAAACATGATGAGGTGCCTAAATATGCTGTACACTTCACTCTTACTCACATCAACGTTTGATGATGTTACGAGCGGAGAAGTCACCTAGCCTCCTCAAATAGAGGTCAGCCGTACCCTTCAAACTCTAGCTACATTATCGTACTAGCGTTTGAGGTCCGTAGCGGTAAGGAGATGGATGTACTTAGCCTTCATACGTGACTTAGTATCTAAAGCCAAATTATAGTGGACCGGGGGGGATTTGAACCCCCGACCCCCGCCACTTTGGGTCTGCTTGCCAAAGCGGTATCCTACCAGATTAGACCACCTGCTTGAAGGTGGTTGTCCCATTTGGGTCTAGACGACCGGCCCGCGCTATTAAGGTGTGGAGGCTTTAGATTTAGGTTTTTGTTGCGTTGTTGGCTGCTGTTTGCTTTAACCACTCATATCCTTTTTCCTCAAGTAGGTATGCCAGTTCCTCGCCTCCTGATTTTACTATTTTGCCGTCAACCATTATGTGTACGAATCTTGGTCTGATGTAGTTAAGTATGCGGTAGTAGTGTGTGATTAGAAGCACACCCATATCTGGGCCTAGTAGTGTGTTGACTCCTTCTGCCACGATCTTTAGTGCGTCGATATCCAGGCCAGAGTCGGTTTCGTCTAGTATTGCGATCTTTGGTCTAAGAACCGCTAGTTGCAGTATTTCACATTTCTTCTTTTCTCCCCCTGAGAATCCTTCGTTGAGGTATCGTTCAGCGAATACTTCATCAATCTTTAGAGATTTTAGCTTCTCTTTTAGGAGTCTTCTGAATTCAAGGTATGATGCTCCAACCTCCTTCTGCCCGTTGTAGTGTATTGCGTTGTAGGCCGTTTTTAAGAAGTTCGTGACTGTGACCCCTGAGATCTCGTAGGGGTATTGGAATGCTAGGAATAGCCCCTTCTTTGCACGTTGGTCTGGTGTCAGGTCTAAGATGGATTGTTCATCTAAGAGTATGTCTCCTTTAGTTACCTTATATCTCGGATGCCCCATTATTGTGTATGCCAGCGTGCTCTTTCCAGAGCCGTTTGGACCCATTAGCGTATGAACTTCTCCTTGTGCCACTTTTAGGTTAATTCCTTTTATAACCTCCTTTCCTGATACCTCTACATGTAGGTTAACTGTCTCGAGTTTCAAGTGTCACCATCTGATATTATCTAACATAACTCCGTTATAAAAAGGTTTAATCTAAATTTCAAGCACCACATCACCTTCAACAACCTCAACCAAATAGACTTCAAGAGGTTCAGTGGCAGGTGGTGTTAGAGCTTTACCGTCAGTTAGATCGAATTGAGATAGGTGTAGGGGGCAGACTAACCTGTCTTCGAGTAGGATGGATGTAGAGAGATCTGCTTTATCGTGTGTACAGAATCTTGAGAGGGCGTGTATCTTGCCACCGCTCTTTACAAGTATGATCTCTTTACCTTCTACTTCGAGCGCTTTTATTTCGCCTTCACGTATCTCGTTTGATTTGGCTACAACCCTCTTCAATCTGGTCACCTGTATTTGTAGTGGCCTTCGAAGATGTCTTTTTTCTCAACCTCAAATTTTACAACCTCTTGTTCTACTTGCTTGAATGTTGTGGATCGACCATCCCACTTTTCTTCGAGCATCTGCTTCACACCCTCCCTTACGCTTGGCTGGTTTAGTCGTGTTAATGCGTGTTCAAAGAACCCTAGAGCCACCATCTTCACCGACTCCTCTTTAGTCAGCCCCCTACTCATTAAGTAGAAGATCTGCTCATCGTCGAGCTGCGATATTGAGGACGCGTGTGTAGCTTTAACGTCGTTAGTCAAGATCTCTAAGCCAGGTATAGTTACACCTGATGCGCTTGGGCTCAACATTATAGCGTGCTGAGCTAAGTAGGCATTAGCCTGCCTTCCTTCTAAGGGTATTCTTATCATACCTTTCGTTGTAGCTTTGCTGCTGTCTCTTAGCGCCACTTTAGTGACTATGCTTCCGTTTGTTTTCTGGGCCTGGTGTATCAGGTTTGTGGTTAGATCTAAGATTTGGTTGCCTGTAAGTAGAGCTATATGTGTGTCTTTTGCCGCTGCGCCTTCTTCTACTAGTTTATGCTCTACACGACCTATATGGAGCGCTCCTCCTAAGTAGGTGGTAGCTGAATCTACGTTTGCACCCCTTTTTATTAACGTCTTTGTTATGCTAAATAGTTTGGTTGATTGGTCAGCTGCTTGGATGGTTGTCAGCCGTAGGAGAGCATCTTCTTCAAGTAGAATTTCGTTGCTGTAAGCGTGGAACGTGTTTTTCTCCACTCGGTTTGGTGAATAGATCTCTTGAACCACATCCACTTGGGCTCCCTTCCCTATGATTATGATGTTCCGTGAAACGCTTGATCTATCTACTAAGGTTACTAGATGCACCTGCTCTTTTACAATAGTGTCTCTTTGAACAACTAAGATGTGGCCGCTTGAATACAATGCTTGGATGAGAGCCGAGACCCTATTTTCACCAGCATCTAGGAGACCGTAGTCAAAGCCTTTTAAACCACCCTCGGCTTCTTGAACCGTTTGCAGTTTAACACCAGCAACCCCCCTCTTACCTATACGCCTCCCATTATAAAGTATCTGCACCGCGCCAGAGGGAGGGTTCCAACTCACCTGATCATCAGAGTCTATTAGTGTGTTTAAGTCGACTTCAGCAACCTTAGGGTCGACATATTTCACGTATAGTGGAGAGGGTTCTATGGGTAGGGTTTTGTATAGCTCAAAACTTTTTAACCTCTTCTCTAAAACCTCTTCTCCTTCTAGTAAGCTCTGTGAAACTTTTTTGATTCGGTTGAGGGGCAATCTAACCTACCGCACCAGACATCTCTAACTCTATCAGCCTGTTAAACTCCACCGCATACTCCATAGGCAGACGCTTTGTGAATGGGTTGAAGAAACCCATTACAACCATGCTTAGAGCCTCCTGCTCAGGTATGCCCCTGCTCATAAGGTAGAAGAGCTGGTCTTCACCTACCTTGCCCACGGTAGCTTCATGTGTTATGGTCGCATCATTCTCATAGACTTCATTGTAGGGGTAAGTGTCTGTACGTGAATGGTCATCTATTAAAAGAGCGTCACACCTTACTGTAGACTTAACACCGTAGGCGCCTTTACCGACATATAGCAGCCCCCTGTAGCTAGTCCTACCCCCTCCCTTAGAGACAGACTTAGACGTAATCTTTGATGTGGTTTCAGGGGCTAAATGGACAACCTTCGCGCCAGAATCTATATGCTGACCGGCGTTAGCAAAAGCTACTGAAACTATCTCTGCCCTAGCTCTCCTACCTAAAAGGTAGACTGAGGGGTACTTCATAGTAACCTTGCTCCCAGCGTTCGCATCAACCCATTCTACCGTTGCATCTTCATAAGCGTGCGCTCTTTTGGTGACTAGATTGTAGATGTCCTTTGACCAGTTTTGAAGTGTAGTGTATCTAACCTGTGCACCTTTTTTAGCTACGATTTCAACTACCGCTGCATGCAGAGAATCTGAAGAGTAGATGGGTGCGGTGCACCCCTCTATATAATGCACCCTACTATTAGGTTCGGCTACAATTAAGGTTCTTTCAAACTGCCCCATATTCATAACGTTTATTCTAAAATATGCTTGAAGCGGTATGCTCACCTCGACGCCTTCCGGCACATAGATGAAGCTGCCCCCGCTCCAAACAGCGCTGTTAAGAGCCGCGAACTTGTTATCATT
>CALJAQ010000043.1 GCA_938029515.1 uncultured Nitrososphaerales archaeon | reverse complement strand
CCAAAACTGCTTGCCGTCGACACCCTTCTCCTCAAGATACTTGAGTGTAGTTGAAATGTAGCAGAGGTGGTTATCGAACCAGCCGTAGAGGACCTTCCCTTCAGCCTCTTTTAGCGGGATAGGGACTCCCCAACTGATGTCTCGAGTTATGTCCCAGTCTCTAAGCCCTGACTCTATCCATCTTAGCACATAGTTCTTAACCTCGCTCTGAAGATTGGTGTTTCCTAGAAGCCAAGCCTTCAACCGCTCAGAGAATTGTGAGAGCCTAAAGAAGTAGTGTAGGCTTTTTTTAGTGATTGGTTTACTGCCGCAGAGTATACACTTTGGTTCTTTTATTTCTCCCGGTGCGAAAGTTCGCCCGCAGACTTCGCAGCCATCAGAGTATTGGTCTTCTGCGCCGCAGTATGGGCATATGCCTACTACGTATCTGTCTGGTAGAAACTTCCTGTCCTTTTCACAGTAGGGTTGCTCCACCTCAGAGCTGTAGGTGTAGCCTTTCTCGTAGAGTCTTAGGAAAAAGTATTGCGTAAGCCTTAGGTTTTCTTCAGAAGAGGTTTTGTAGAAGATGTCGAATGTTATGCCCAATTTTGTAAAATCTTCGATGTCTCTCCTATTCCAGTATTCCACATACTCCTTTGGTGTCTTCCCCTCCTGCTCAGCTCTTATGAGAATAGGGGTGCCATAGTCGTCTGTAGCGCAGGTGAATACAACGTCGTAACCCTTCATTCTGCAGAACCTTGCGTAGATGTCTGCTGGTAAATAGGTTGAGACGACGTGCCCTAGGTGGATCTCGCCATTTGCGTATGGCAGCGCGCTTGTGATGACAACCTTTTCTCGTTCCATTTAGGGTTTCACATTCATATCAAAGGAGCCAGGATTCAGCATACTTCTTCTGTTCTTCTGTCATCTCATCTATCTCTATACCTAACGCTTCTATAGTTGTTCTAGCGACTTCCTGATCTACGGTTTGAGGCACATCATACACCTTAGCCTGCATCTCGCTGTGGTGCTTGGTTAGGTGAATTAAGGATAGGAGTTGGTTGGAGAAGGACATCATCATAACCTCTGGAGGATGCCCCTCTGCTGCCACTAGGTTAGAGATTCTACCCTGTCCAATAAGGTAGATTCTCTTACCATTCTTCAGCCTATATTCCTCTGTGTACGGTCTGGCTTCAACCTTAGAGACGGCAGCTGAGTTTAGATATTTTACATCTATCTCTACATCGAAGTGCCCCCCGTTTGCGAGTATAGCTCCGCTCTTCATCTTCTCTATATGTTCACCCCTTATTACACCCGTTTGACCTGTTGCTGTAATGAACACATCACCTAGTTCTGCGGCTTTGGATATGGGCATAACCTTGTAGCCGTCCATATGCGCTTCTAGAGCCTTAAGAGGGTCAACTTCAGTCACAATTACGTGTGCATCTAGCCCCCTAGCCCTCCTTGCAATCCCTTTTCCTACCCAGCCGTATCCGCAGACCACAACCGTCTTTCCAGCCAGAAGTAGGCTTGTAGCCCTCAGGATGCTGTCGATGACGCTCTGACCAGTTCCGTATCTGTTATCGAACAGATACTTTGTGTATGCGTTGTTGACTGCGATCACAGGGTATTTAAGCAGCCCATCTTTTTCAAGAGCCTTTAACCTGATTACACCTGTGGTCGTCTCTTCTGTTCCGCCAAGTATACCGTGAACACCCATCTTATGTGCTTCTACGTGGGCATCTGCGCCGTCATCCATAAGGAACTCTATATTTGCTGATAACACCTGCCTTATGCAGTCGAAGTATTCTTTGGGCTGCTCGCCGCGCCAAGCATACACGTTGATGCCTTGCGAAGCCAGGTAGGCTGCGATGTCGTCTTGCGTTGATAGCGGATTTGCGGCTGTGAGATGGACTTCAGCCCCGAGTCTAGCCAAACCCATAACGAGGACCGATGTCTCTTTTGTAACATGGAGGCATACACCAACCCTTCTCCCTGCTAGAGGCTTCCTAGGGGTTTCACGTTCGATTAAGGTTGTTAAGGTGGGCATGTGGCTGTAAGCCCAATTATATGATAGCTCCCCTCTTTTTGCTAAGGATGGGTCTGCTATTCTGCTCGGCATGTTTATTTCAGATTAGATCTTCAGATGCGGAGTATATAACTGCTATCTAGCTCTCTGGACGCCACTCTTTATCCAAGCGCTTATGTTTGAACCTCTTTGCGTTAACACCTATGTATTTTGAGACCACATGCCCATCTCCTACAAGAATGTATTTGTATGTTACTAGCCCCTCTAACCCGACTGGCCCTCTTGCGTGTATTTTGCTTGTGCTGATGCCTACTTCTGCGCCTAAACCGAACCTATAGCCGTCGCTGAACCTTGTTGAAGCGTTGTGTATTACCGTTGACGAATCCACACCATCTATGAACTTCAAGGCAGCGGCTTTATCCTCTGTTAATATGGAGTCTGTGTGTTTTGAGCCGTATCTGTTTATGTAGTCCACCGCTTCCTCTAAAGAGTCTACAACCCTCAAAGCGACCTTTAAATCTAGGTATTCGCGCCCCCAGTCCTCTTCTGTGGCATCCTTAACATCAAATCCGCTTAGCACCTCCTTCGCTCTTGGGCAGCACCTCATCTCTACACCAGCCTTCAAGAACCTTTCAGCTAACCTAGGTAGGAAGGTGTTGGCAGCATCTTTATGCACAAGTATACACTCAACAGCATTGCATACCGCGGGGTACTGCACCTTCGCGTCAAAACACACATCAACAGCTTTAGCGATATCTGCAGCCTTATCCACGTAGATGTGGCATACCCCAGCAGAGTGTCCTAAGACAGGTATGCGTGTGTTTTCTTGCACAAATCTGACAAACTCATTACTCCCTCTTGGCACAATGAGGTCCACTAAGTCATCTTGCTTCAGAAGCTCGAGGATCTCTTCCCTCGCTTCTAGAAGCTGAATCCAACCCTTTGGTATGCCCGCCTTCTCCGTAGCTTCTTTGATCACTGTGTAGAACTCTCGATTTACGTTCACAGCTTCACGTCCACCTTTTAATATAACCGCATTGCCGGACTTGAGGCAGAGGCTTGAAATCTGAGGCAGCACGTCAGGTCTTGCCTCAAAGACCACGCCTATGACGCCGAGTGGGCAAGTTACTTTATAGAGCTCGAAGTTATCATCTAATTCAACAGCATATAGCGTCTTACCCACAGGGTCTTTAAGAGAAGCAACACTCCTAACCATATCGACTATAGCCTTCAGCTTCACCTCATCCAACTTAAGACGCTCCAAAACAGGCTTCGCAAGCCTACCCGCCTTAACCTCTGCTTGAGCGGCTTCAACATCAGTTAAAGCTGCTTTAAGCAGCCGATCCTTCTCTCTCCATATTGCATCAGCAACCTCTATCAACGCTCTATCCTTAGCGGCGCTTTGCAGCTTCGCTAACTCGTAAGATGCTCTTCTAGCCTCTAACGCTAATTCTCTAACACCGCTCAACCCGTCTTCACCATCTTCATAGGCACAAATAATGTGCCTACAGGCTCTCCTCTAAGAAGCATTTGGATAACGTTAGGCTCTTCTCCATTCACTATCGCCATAGGTATACCAGCCTTTAGAGCTACTTTCGCAGCTTCTAATTTGGTTACCAACCCTCCTGAACCTCTATGCGCGCTTCCAGCAAGAGCTTCCAACTCAGGTGTTACAGAGGTTAAGGTGCGGATTGGTGTTGACGTGGGTGAGACGTTGGGGTCACTGGTGTATATACCATCTACATCTGAGAGTAGCACAAGAAGATCTGCTTTAACGCTTATGCTGAGCAGTGCAGCGAGGTTATCGTTATCTCCAAATCTAATCTCATCCACAGCAACGGTGTCGTTTTCATTCACTATTGGTAGCACACCCCAAGTTATCAGAGCCTCTAAAGTGTTCATAAGATTCTGATGCCTATGCTCATCCATAAAGTCCTCCTTCGTTAGGAGGAGTTGAGCTACCATCTGATTATACTTAGCAAAATACTCAGCATAAGTCTTCATAAGTATACTTTGACCTATAGAAGCAGCGGCTTGCAGAAAAGGCATCTGCCTCGGGCGGGTCCTCAGACCCAGTGCACCTAATCCTGAAGCTATAGCGCCTGATGTGACTAGAAAGACTTCACGCCCCTCCCTCTTCAAAGCCATAATGGCGTCGACAAGCTTCCTGATCTTCGCCTCGCTTATCCTCGAGTCTTCTTCGGTTAGGTTGCTTGTGCCAACCTTAACCACTATTCTAGAAGCCTTCATCAGATACTCTTTTGGGCGTGGTATATCATACGCAGCAGCCTTTTCACCCCCACTTTTTAAAGTCAAAGCTGCCACCACCTTACCGCTTCAGCCTATATCTAGGCTGTAGGAAACCCTCTTTTTCAAGCTTATTAGCATCCACAAGTTCCCGACACTTCCTAGCGACATCTGAGGGCTCAACCTTCTCCCCACTAACCTTCCTAATCCTCTCCGATATCTCTATCGCCGTCAACGCGCTACCATCAGCCAAGGCCTCCAGAACCCTCTTCTCCAAAAGATCGGCTTCAACCTCAGCCTTTTCAACACCTCTAAAGAGGTCTGTAGGCTCAGCGCCTGGAAGCCTAGAGTAATGCTCATGCACTATTCTCCACCCATCTCGAGTCTTCACCATTATCACAGTCGCTCTAGACTTTATAGCGAATTCTAAGTCACGTATCCTACCAGCATAGCTCAAATAGAAGGTTACCCAAGCTGTGTCTCCATTCACCTCAAGCAAGGGCTCCTCAATCCTATACGCATACTCCTTCAAAACCTTCAGAGCAGCCCTCTCCTCTTCAACCCCATCTAACCCCATTCTCTTATACGGAGGCCAGTCATCAAACTTAGTGTAGCGTCTGGCCTCTATCAACCCAACGATCTTCTCAGCATCCCTACCTCTAATAGCCTCAAAACGGCTTGTTAAGACCGCCATCACATCTTCAACCATGCTGATATGCAGCGAAGCAACCAGTAAGATATAAGGTTTAGAGCCTAAACCTAAAACCCTCTTTAACTAGTCAGCTGACAATCAATCCAATACTCTATTAGACCTTAGAAGCCAGACCCTGCCTCCTTGACGTTGATGTTAATAAGGCTCCTTTACTGCATTTGGGTGTGGTATGCTTAGCGAGCCTTGTGGTGTTGATCTAAGTAGCTTTCTCAGAGATTGGGTTGGGGAAGGCTATGCCGATCTAAGGTATCAGAGGGAGTCTTATTGGCAGCTGGCGCTGAGAGAGGAGTCTTTTGAAGAGTCTAGAGGTGAGGAGGAGTTCGTAGCGTGCAGGGCTGCTGAGCTAGGGTATGGTGTAGCCTCTTCTTCTAGAGTAGATAGAGAGAGTATAAGATCTACTATGAGGCTCGCTCAAAAGCTTTCACACATTCAGAAGGAGCGTGTGAAGATGGTGCCTGTTCGCAGGGAGTGTGGGAGGCGGTGCTACCCCTTCAAAGTGTTTGAGGAAGGCGAAGCCTCTACGTTTCTTACGCAGATTAAGGGTGAGTTGCAGGAGAAGTTGGGAAGCTTATATGCGCGCTCAGAGATAGTTTTGACCCACCACGTAATCAGCTCACACCTCGTGACTTGTGAAGGTACAGACGTTTATGAAGAAGTGCCTTTAACTGATATCCTCATCTACGTAGCTTCAAGGGGCTTCAGGCTGGGTTATGCCAGCTACTTGGCTGGTTGGGTTGGTGGGTTTGAAGTGTTTACGTCGAAGGATTGGGGTAGGGTCGTAGAAGAGCTGTCGGCTAGGGCTGTGAACCAACTGCAAGCGACCCTACTCCCACCGCTGCAGAGGGGGAGGCATCTGAAGGTTGTCTTAAACTATGAGGCTGCTGGAGCGCTTGCCCATGAAGTGGCTCACCTCCTCGAGAGCAGAGCTTGGGTGAGTAAATTAGCAGGTCTTGACGTCGCTGAGGACGTTAAGGTTGTTGACGACCCCACTATACCAACTGGCTACGGCTCATTTACCTGGGACTGTGAGGGTGTTAAGGGTAGGAGGAAGGTTATAGTTTCGAGGGAGGAGGTGAATGGTCTTCATACACGCCTAACCGCATGTGACGAGAATGAGGCTGGT
>CALJAQ010000042.1 GCA_938029515.1 uncultured Nitrososphaerales archaeon | reverse complement strand
ATTAGCCATAAACAAGTTAGAGAGCTCACCCATCCTCTTGTTAGATGAGCCTGAAGAGGGTTTGGATGAATCTGGAATAAATGGGTTAGCCACACTCTTAAAGGGGTTGAAGACGAAAACCCAGCTTCTAATAGCGACTAGAAGCAGCCTACTTGCCTCGCTTCTAAGATCAGAGGGTAGCAGCCGATGAAGCCGATTGGGCTAATAGCCAGCGAATCTTCTGAAAACGAAGCTCGAGTCATACTCAACCAATCGGAAGAGAAGAGGGTTAAGGTAGAAGATCTTGTGTTGGTAGATAACAGAAACGAAGGCAAGATACTCGCAGTCTTGAGGAGAGGTAGAGGAGTCAACGAAAACCTCAAGGCAGGAGGCTATAACCCAGGAGTAGCCTACGCAAGAGCTGGTGGTCCACCTTCTACAGCCAAGGAAACCTACGACTTCACGTTGTCAGTCATAGGCGAGGTTAAAGAGACTATAGAGCAGAACAAGAAGATACTTGCACCAGGCTCAATCGTCTACCTCTTCGAAGATAAGGATGACCCGATGCGCTATCTAGCTGGTGCGAAGCATAGGCATACAGTAGGCTGCTACGAGGGGCATCCTAGTTGGCTTGTACCCGTTGATGAAACGTTTATTCCTTACCATATAGGAGTATTCGCCTCTACAGGTGGTGGTAAGTCGTTTTTAGCGCGTTTTCAGCTCATACCCATGTTCCTTAACGCTGGTTTTGATGTGTTAGTGTTAGATTGGAAGGGGCGAGACTACGCGCCCTATTATCAGAAGCAGAATACCATCAGCATATCAGAGATAGCTTTAGACCCTGAAACAGTTGTATCATACCTCTGTAAGAAGATGGGTAACTTCGGCTACTCCGGTCAACAGGCAAGGGGCACGGTGACACAGGCTTTAGAGGAGTTCACCTATTCGGAGAGTTGGCGTGGATTAAGTGTAGAGGAGTTCAGAAGAGTTCTATACACAACCGTGAGTAAATCCCTAAACCCTAAAAACTTGGGCTCAGGTAAACCATTCGAAGACCAGCAGCGTTTCGAGAGAAGTTACCGCAGGCTTAAAGACAGCGATATCCAAACCATCTTAGGAACCCTCAGCGCTGAAGACTTGCTGCGACTAGTTAGGGAGCGGAGGCTCATCGTCGTTGATATGAAGAAGACGGGTAAGGATGAGAAGCTCTCCGTCTTCCTGACCTTCGCGCGGTATCTGATGGATCTGATGCAGAATGATGAGGACCTAAACCTTGCGCTGGTTATAGATGAAGGGCCTCAATACTGCCCCTTTAACCCAGATGGCATACAAAGGGAGACTACAGATATTATCATAGATTTATGCGCGTTAGGGCGCTCCCACAAGCTCTGTATCTGTATACTGTCGCAAGGTATAGCTGGCGAAATAGGTATAAATGCGGCTGTGCGAAGAAATTTAAATACTCAGTTTGTGGGCAAGATTCACCCTTTAGATATAAATGAAGCTGGGAACTGGCTCTCTCCATTCAACATAGACCCAAAGTTCTTACTCTCCCTACCGCCTGGACACTTTTATTTCATGGGGAACATGAATCCATCTCCTATACCTCTGCTCATCACGTTTGAAGTGAAGTAGGTTGCTGAACGATAAGGAAAGTTGTTGGTTTAAGCTTCCAGCGCCGCTTCAGCAACAATTCTTTAAGCTCGCTGAAGAGGAGGCTAAGAGGTGTAAAGCAAGAATCCAGGCTATGCGGCAGAGGTTAAGAAGTTTAACTGCGGTGATAAAGGGTAAGCCTATTCCAGAATCTGATGAATGGTTAAAATGGAGGGTTGCAGTAGTAGATGGATCAAACTCGCCAACGACAAGCGAAAGATTAGGTATAAGAGTTGGAACATACTGTGCTTCGTATATTATATTTGAAGGAAAACAGCAAGTAGACGAAGGCTATGTAGCAAGATGCTACACGACTGAGCAGACTGAAGGGTATGGCGTCTCCTTAATCCTACTTGAGCTTCTGAGGCTTAACCTTGAACGTGAACTGGCGTACAGATGCTTCAAGGAGAAGGATGTGGATTGGGTCATATTAGATGGGAGCTTCTTCGGCTTCAGAGCCGATGCGTATAAAGTTAAAAAAGAAACCTTGGGCGTTGAGGGATACAGATTTGGGAGAGAGTTGATCTCAAACATAAGAGATAAGACTTTAGCCTTAATGGACTCCAGAAGAGCGGTAGGAGTAATAAAAAGGAGCAGATCTGCTGCAATAGATGGATGGCTCCTCTACAAATATGGGGATCCAAGTAGGTGCGTGGGTGCGAATGACAAGCATATTTTAACAGCCCTCCTACCACCGGAACATTATTTTTCATACGAGTGGTTATTTGAACGCCCTGAAGCATACAACTTCTACGCTCAGATGAAGGCGCTCTACAATTATGCAGTAGCATCGAGGAGGAAGGTTAGGAATATGGAGCAACTATATGATAAAGCCAAGTGGAATGTTACACACAATATCTACAAAACTCTAGAGTATGCTGTAGAGCGTATAACAAGCACTTCAAGACACTTTGTTAGATGTAGCCAACCACCGCCATTTGAATTCGAAGTCAAAGTAGGCACAGACGTAGAGCCTATACTCTCATACTTCAAATCATTCTATAATCCGGCTACAGGCTTACCCTGGCCCCTAGATCTAGTTGACCTAGACACAACACTGCCAAGAAGTTTCAACAAGGAATTTGTAGAGGAGGTAGAGGCTCTTCTTATAAGAGACCCTTCAAATCAAAAGGATGCTTTACTCAACTACTTCACACACCTTAACCCTCAGAAGGAAGAGGATTAAGAAGCCTTCTACCATACCCCTTATAGTGCACTTCTAATAGAACCGATGCTAAGAATACTAGTATCGCAGCTGCGAAGAAGGCTGCTGCGTAGCCTAAGTAATACGCTATATAGCCTGAGGCTAATGCGCCTATAAGAGACGCGGCACCATTTAGTGAACTGAAGACCCCTAACAGCCCACCCTGTTTGCCCACTGGTAGCGCCTTAAATAGAAGCGAAGTGAGGTTTATGTTTATTGTAGCGTAGGCTGAGCCTAATAGTGTGTAGATGAGTATAGTGGTGTAGAAGCTCCGCTCATCTATCATGAATGCTGCGAATACAGCTCCTAAGAGCATACCTATTGCCCTAGCCATCAACGCTTTGCTTGCCGCTGAATATGAGACTCTGCCCCTAGACTTCTTTAGCAAGAAGTGCAATGTGACAGCGTTTGCAGCCACTATGTAGATGTTAAGAAGTATTATCTGTGAGTCTGAAAGGCCTGCCTGCTTCAAGTACGGTGTGTAGGGTGTGAAGAATAGGTTTGCTGAGAGCATGAAGAGAAATGTAGCGGCAAATATCATAGGTATTTCTCTTGTTAACGATCTCTTACCCATAGCTGCTACTGACTTAAAGTCGGTTAAATGGGGTCGTCGTATGAAGATCAGTGGTAGATGGGTTAGCTTGTGTAGAAGCCCTTGGGCAGACCACAGAATAGAGCGCCTCTCTAACAAAATCTTCGGCTTAGGTAGAGTTAAGGCGGTTAAAATCGCTGCGATAGAGAAGACAGCGGAGAGCAAAGGATATGTTGTTACGGAGAAGAATATTGTCCAAACTACGCCTGCAACCATACCGATTATCTGCCCAATGAACATGTAGAGGTTTGAGGTGGTGTAGCCTCTCTCCCAACTCTTCTTAGGAAGCGTCTCCAATATAAGTAGGTTAAAGGCTGGTGCGAATATAGCTGCGGTCTGGGAATATGCACTAAAAATGAGAATCAGGAAGGCTACACTATTCGAAAAATAGAAAGCGACTGAGCATAAAAAGCTTACCAACGAAGCCAAATAAATCAAACTCTTCCTTAATCCAGTGACATCACACAAGTAACCCCAAAGCGGTACTGTAGAAATCAAGGCGAGGTTATAAGCAGCGGCGGCAAAGCTTACATCTATAACGCCGCCGCCTAACTTAATTATCGCAAGCGGGATGTAAACCGATACACCTTGGGTAGCTGCATAAAACGGGATAAGGGAAAGCCAGCTCGAACCCCCTAGCGATTTAAGAACCTCAGTAGCCTTACTCATCATCTACACCTTAATAATATATGCCTGTGCTAAGAGGGGTGGTAAATAACCTTGACGCTCAATATAATCCTACGAAATAGAGCCTACATCTCTACACTCATCGCTACAGCAGTTACCACTGGTCTAACTGCAGCAGCGTTGAGCCTCTTCTACCCGCACTTTTGGACTATGCTAAAGACAGCTATGCTAAGAGAGAAAGAGCTGATCTTCATTATAACGCTGCTCTCTATAACTCTAAGCTTCGCGTTTATCCAATATTTTTCTAAAACCAAGTCCAGAAACAGCGACACCCACTTCATGCTTGAAACATTCCACTTAAGAGCAGGGGAGGTTTCTATAAGAGATGCGGTAGTAAGGGTGCTTGCCTCGACCTTCTCGATTACGTTAAGCGGCAGCGCTGGGTTAGAAGGTCCAGCAATAATAGCGGGAGGAGGAATAGGTTCTAATATTTCAAAATTGTTTAAGATACCTTTCCAGAAGAGAAGTAAAATCTATTTAGCCGGGGTTGCTGCTGGAATCTCCGCAGTATTTAAAGCCCCATTTACAGCCATATTATTCACTATAGAAATACCCTACAAAAGGGATGTAGAGAAAGAAGCTTTCGTTGAAGTAGCGGTAGCAGCGGCCCTCTCATACGCGGTTGCTGTTGTTTTATGCGGTGTTTCACCCATCTTCTACATACCATCTGTCCCAGCTTTGAACCTAAGTTTAGTTACACATTCAGTCATACTTGGTGTACTATGTGGGCTTTACTCTGCCTTCTTTGTTAGAGTATATAATCTCGCTGATAGCTTAGGGAGGAGATCTTTGGCTCGTGGAGGTTTTGGCCTACTTCTTCTTACAGGTGGGTTGAGTCTTGGTCTAATTGGCTACGTAAGCTTTGGAAGCATAGGGGCTGGATATGAGGTTGTAACAAGTCTAACATCAAACACCTCAAACTACACAATTCAACTACTGTTAACACTAATTATTCTCAGACTATTCTCAACAACTATCTTCTTAAATTTCGGAGGAAGCGGAGGGCTTCTAACACCGACTATTGTAGAAGGCGCGTTAATAGGCGCACTATATTCAACTGTAGTATCGCAGACTATAGAACCGGCGTATCTTGCTATAGGAATGGCTGCTGCGCTTTCTGGCACACACAAAATCTTCCTTGCATCAGCAGCATTTATAGCAGAAACAGCCGGTCCACTCGCTATTATCCCAGGGCTTCTAGCATCTCTCTGTAGTTTTTTCACCTCCGGTTCTCTCTCTTTATTCCCATATCAGCCTTCAGCGAAGGTTTATGAAGAGGAGCTCGCTTTAGAGCGTGTTTACCGTAAAGCTTCGAAGATAGCTTCTAAGATTATAGAGAAGTTGAAGGCTTCTGATGTAATGTCAGATAACCCTCTTACACTAACCGAGGATGAGTGTGTGAGAGCAGCCCTTAAGAAGTTTGAAACTGTGCCATATAGGGTTCTACCCATTGTTGACAGCAG
>CALJAQ010000041.1 GCA_938029515.1 uncultured Nitrososphaerales archaeon | reverse complement strand
GCCTTCTACGTAGGGATTAGGGTAGAAGCGCATAGAAGCGACCTTTCATCAACCTACCTACAGCAGAACCTCCCTATAACTGACCCCTTCTCTCCACTATGGAGCAGGGCAGAAGAGTTTAAGCTCACAATGGGTGGGCAGACAGTGGTCAAACCATTTAAACCAACGCCATCTATACATAGCGTGAACGTGAGGATCTTACATAACGACACTCACATAACATTCCTCTTAACTTGGAATGATTCAACAAAGAACGACCGCGCTGTAAAGGTGGAGGAGTTCAGAGACGCTTGCGCTGTGCTCCTCGCCCCTGCAGGAAAAGAGACGCTACTAGTTATGGGGTCTGTTGAATCGCCAGTAAACATACTGCACTGGAAGGCTGATTGGCAGGCTGATATAGAGAAGGGGTTTCAGGATCTTCAATCCGCATACCCGTTCTTCTGGGTTGACATATACCCTTTCGCAGTAGGTGAGCCTCCTTACACTATGCCAGAAGACTTCCCCGCTAAGGCCAAACTGTATATGGTAGGCTATGAGGTAGGGAACCCACTTTCACAGCCTCTGAAGGTTACCCCTGTTGAGGAGAGTAATGCGAAAGGATTCGGCTCACTCTCCACCCAGAAGCATCAGGATTCGTTAGGCAGAGGTGTTTGGGTTGATGGTGAATGGAGAGTGGTCATAAGCCGTAAGATGGTTACTGAAGATGATGAAGACGTGAAATTAGTGCGCGGTTCAGCTTTTTCTGTAGCCTTCGCAGTGTGGGACGGCTCGAGTGGAGATGTCGGTGGGCGTAAGAGTGTAAGCAGCTTACTCAGACTCTATCTACCGTAGAAGGCGGAATCATTGGCGTTAAATGTAGAGCTTGTTAAGAGGCTTATCGCTGAAGCATCGATCTACACCTCTTTAGCTAGAGTCTTCAGAGGCGATATAGAATCAGTATTTAACGGTACGGTGTATGAGGTGATAAACAAGTCGGTTGGAATATTGGGCTGTAAATCTTTGAATGCTAAATTAAAAGATTTAGAGAGCCAGTTTTGTAAATGGTCTTTTGACGAACTTAAGGCGGAGTATACGCGACTCTTCGTCAAAAACGTAGGTAAGCCATATGAGACAGCCTACTTGCTTAAGAATACGTATGGAAAGAACGCTACATTAGCAGATGTAGCGGGGTTCTATTCAGCCTTTGGTGTTAAACCTAAAGGCGAGATGCCGGATTTCATATCATGTGAGCTCGAGTTTATGAGCTTACTCTGCTTCAAAGAGAGTTATGCGCTAGCAAACGACGAGTTAAGCAAAGCAGAGATATGCTCAGATGCGCAGAAGAGGTTTATTAGGGACCATTTAAGTAGGTGGATAAAACCTTTCAGCCTACACCTACAGAAATGTAGCAAGATAACACTATACTATGCATCAGCCGAGTTTACCCATACATTCATTGCCTATCACGCTGGAAGGTTGGCTTACATAAATGGTCTTTTTAATTGTTTTAGGAATGTGTAGAAGTATTAGGAGAAGCCTAAGAGTCTGTTTCAAAATATATAGTTTTAGCTAGGTGTGTTAACTTTGATGAAGGCTCTCTTAAACCAGACCTTAAGAAGCTTTTTACCAAAAGAGCATGGTTTAACAGCAATATGGCTCTCTTCTACTCTAGCTGGATTGCTAACAGTAAAAGAGTACTTTGACCTTACGCGCTTCACTTTAGCTATATTCTCATCTGTAATCATTTTATTCGCGTCATCATCTATCAACAGATTTTTTAGGCTCACCGCACAAGTTAGAAGAAGCGTTATTATGCTGCTAATTTCATCGTCAGTCTTAACGCTTCTCACACCATTCAACCAGCTTATTGTGGTTGGAGAGTTGTCTAGTAAAGGTGCAGCGGTATGGCTTCTCCTCTCACTCTACACAGTTCTAGCTACCCTCTCTACTAGAAAGCAGGTTAGGAGGATAGTCTTGAACAGCGGTGGTAGCATTTTGCCTCTCACTATAGGTGGCACTACGATGCTAGCATCTGTATGCAGCCTATTAGTGTATTCTGGTTTGCTTCCTTACACCACGCTTCTATCAACGCTAACGTTACCCGCCTCCTCTTTAGCGAAAGTAGGTGCCTCAACACCTAAAGGTGTTGCTGTAAGAAGACTGGGCCTTGCCCATTTGAGTGGAATGCTGGCTTTCAGCATAATGGTATCTGCACACTAGTAAGCGTCTCTTTCAGACTATCTCTAGATGTTTAACATCCCTAACTTATTAGCTGATATCCTTTAACTAAGCCTCAAAGCAGAAACTGTAGGATGGTAGATATTAGGTGCCCTGGTGCAGTAAACCTACGCCTAGAGGTTAGAGCCTGCCCTGTCTGTGGCGGGGAAGTTGAAATATTTAGCGACGAGTATAAGACTAGATGCCCAAGCTGCGGCACAGAGCTCTTTAGAGACCTCGCATCCTGCATAGACTGGTGTCCATACGCTAAGAAGTGTCTCGATGAACGATCTAAAAAGAAAGAGGTCACAACATTAAAGTGATGCTGGTTGAGTAGGCAATGGCCTGTTAAGATAATTATTGCATATTCTCTAATGCACCCTTCTTTAAAAACGAATGTTTGAGTATAGCTGCAGAGGGCACCATTATCTACCCCTCACTAAACCTCCGCATCCAAGATCAAAAAGGGGCATTGGGCTGCACACCACATCTTCACACAAATCAAACAAAGTAGGCCAAAAGGCCACTTTCACTGTTAAACACTTATATGCTTAATCGACGCTGACCCTTAGTTAGCAAGCGTTGAAGAAGGCTATCCAAACGACCCCCTTTCCCTAACTTAAGGGGCAAACATACATATGAACTACTGGAGTGTTATGTTGATTTATGGTCGATGGGAAGGCTTTGCAGCAGCATCGAATCGTCTAGACAGGAAAGAACAACCCTAACGATCAACCACCCCTAAACACCACCGATAAACAAGAAAAATGTCAAAACAAGTAATTTGGCAACAACTCGCAGGGTATGTGGTACGGAAACTGATAGGTACTGAATCAAAAACGGGAAATTGTATGAGACCTTTGCAAACCCCCATCTCAGTTATCCGTGCACCTTGAATGTTGACCCATAGCTAAAGAGCCTAAACATAGTCGGCTACATAATAAGCCTTGAGAGAGATAGGGGGAGGCTAAGGCTGCTGCCCGGATTTTACCCTTTCAATTAAGTCTAAAACTTTGGTTTTTATAGAATCTCTAATTTTTCTTGCTTCGTCTAAGGGCATTTTGGCTGGGTCTGGCGTGTTCCACTCTTCGACATGCCTTGTGTAAACGACTGGGCATAGGTTGCTGCTGCACACAATTACGGCAACATCAACCTTTTCTTGAAGATCTCTTGTTAGGATTTGGGGTTTTTTGCGGCTTATGTCTATGCCTTCTTCAAGCATAAGCCTAACAGCGTTTTGATGCACTTCTTCAGCTGGTGTTAAGCCTGCGCTTGTGGCAGCCCACCCGCTTGGCGCATACTTGTTGAAGTATGCTTCGGCTATTTGGCTTCTAAAACTGTTTTCCACGCAGACGAATAGAACTTTTTTCAACATCAGCCTTCCCAGTCCAAGAGCCTCTTTTCTCCTTCGATTTTCTTTATGTCTGTTATGTCCTGAGTTACCTCCATAGTTCCTAAGTATTTGCCGTCTTTGTCTCTTAATGCGAAGTATCTTATGTGGATTAGTCGGCCGCCGGCTTGAATCCAGAATTCAGCTACGTCTTTTTCGCCTTTCTTGAAGGCTTCTAGGATTCTGTTGACCACGTGAATGCTTTTCTGTGGGTG
>CALJAQ010000040.1 GCA_938029515.1 uncultured Nitrososphaerales archaeon | reverse complement strand
GCCAAGCCTTTAACTCCTCTACGTTTTTAACCTCCTGCTCAGTCGGGATGAGATCTTTCATATGCTGCGGTATGCTGTCTCCTACTCTCTCCTTTATCGCCTTAGGTATCCATACGATCCTCTCCCATCCGCCGTCTGCTTGTAGAAACTTCGGGGACCTAAGGTACTCTATTGCTACCCCGTTGAAACCTGGGTTCTGTGTACCTCCGCTTGTGTGCTCAGCCATGTTCCCAAATGTTAACCCGTTTACAGCAGGGCCTTTGAAGTCTCTGTGCACTATCGCTATACCATCCACTTCAGGTATGTAGAAGGCTATACCCTCAAAGCATCCGCAGGATGTATGCGGTGTTTCGAAAGATGTGTAGAGTGAGACTTGCTTTATGCTCCCAAGAGACTTCTTCGATACAATCTCATTCACACCACTATAGATGCCCCTGATAGGGTCAATACACTCCCCCTTAGGTATTGGGAAGTTCGGGCCTTTTGGATCCACCCTTGATGCCGCTCTTGCGTCGAACCAGCTTATTGCGCCGCATGAGGCTATGCGGTTAGGTGTGATTACACACACGTGTGTGGGTGCAAACGATTGGCACATAACGCAGCCATAGAATTCCTCCACATCCTCATCCTTTAGCTCTCTCGCTCGTTTATCTCTAGCAGCCCAGACTTCGAGTGCATATGGGTAGAACCTTTCTACCGTTTCTTGGTCGGTTGTTAGGGTTACCTGTATCTTCTCTATGACTGGGAAGCTTTGCTTATAGAGCCATATCAATGCTTTGCCCAGCCAAGATAGTGAGTTAAGCCCTTTTTGATAGACCTTCTTGCCTATTCTAATCCATATGTCGTATCTTTGGTTCAGGTGCATCACGCCTTCTATGTAGTTAAGGAAGTAGTGTATTCTCCTCTCCAGCACCCCTTCAAGATCCTTCTCAACCTTCTCGCCAGCTACTTCTACGAGTATTCCTAGTGGATATGTGCCGCCTTGCTTTAGTTCGTTTAGGTCTGGGCCTATTAACACAACTTTTCCGTCTTCAACCTCCTCTGGTTTTCTGGTGAGGACGATCTCCCACTTCTTTGGTATATCAACACCTCCAAACTCCACCTGCATATCTGGTCGGCGTATGCGCTCCCCCTCATACATCTCTCCGATGTCCATCGGGAAGCTAGGCTTCTCCGCACCTATTATCTCTACTCTAAGCTTATTTGGGTCACATTCAAGAAGCAATTTTTAACCACCACCTTTTACTATGAGGCTGCCTAGGTCTAGCTTCATCTCCTTCCTACACTACCCAACTGACCCACAGTTTTTAAAGATTCTCTTAATTTGTTATCCACTTCAGCGAGCGCGTCTTTGATTAGGTGGCCTAGTGGCGTTAATGTATACACGTTATATGGGTATGACTTCGCTACGATCTTGCTCATTATTAGAGTGTTGAGGTGATCGTTTAAGACTTTAGGGTTCACTGCCAACGTCTTCATTAGGGTTGTAAATGTTCGCGGCTCTTTATCTAGTAGTAGGAGTATCCTGTATCTCGTTGGGTTGCTAAAGACTCTACAGATCTGCGGTATGATGTTCTCCTGTATATCGGCTAATACCTCTGCAGCGCTCAATCTTATGGTAATTACCTAAAGATAACTATTAAGCTTATGGTATTTACACATCATACTAAAATATAGAAACCACCAATTCAGTTATCTACTAAATCCAGCCTCATCAATTGGCTGAAGCCTTAAATAGGTGCAGAGGGTGGGGACAAGATTTTAAATATGTTAAGAGGAAGCGTCATAGAGTATGGGTAAAATAAGAGTCGGGATAATTGGGGTAGGCAACTGCGCAAGCGCCTTAATTCAAGGTATAGAGTTTTACAAGACGTCTGGTGAGTCGGAGATAGGGTTGATGCACCAAGAGATCGGGGGTTATAGGCTCGAGGATATTACATTTACAAGCGCCTTTGATGTAGGAGTAAATAAAGTTGGAAAGCATCTCTCTGAAGCCATATATGAAGAGCCAAATCTAGTCAAATGGGTTCAGAAGGTTTCTGACTGCGATGTAATAGTTAAAGAGTCACCTATCTTAGATGGTGTAGGCATATATGTAGAGAATAAGATCAAACCAGTAGCGAACCAACGGCCACTAAACACGCTTAAAGATGGGGTAATAGAGGAGATAGAGAGAAGCAGGACAGAGGTTCTTATCAACTATTTACCAGTAGGAAGCCAGTTGGCAACAGAGTTCTGGGCTGACGTGGCTTTAGAAACAGGTTGCGGATTCGTAAACTGCATACCCGTATTCATAGCATCCAACAATATGTGGGCAGAAAGATTCGCTCAAAAAGGCCTACCAGTAATAGGCGACGACATAAAGGCTGTTGTCGGCGCAACGATCGTGCACAGAGCTTTAGCGAAGCTGTGTGCAGATAGAGGAACTATCGTGGATCAAACTTACCAGATTAACGTCGGCGGCAACACCGACTTTCTAAATTTAAAAGAGGTGGAGAGGCTAGAGTCAAAGAAGATCTCCAAGACCGAGGCTGTTCAAAGCGTTCTTCCAAGGAGGCTACCTGAAGATAAAATCTACGTGGGGCCGAGCGACTTCATACCTCAACTAGGAAATACAAAGATAGCTTTCATAAAGATACAAGGTAGGATGTTCGCAAACATACCATTCACAATAGAGTTAAGGTTGGAGGTTGATGATAAAGCCAACTCAGCAGGCATCGCTGTAGACGCTATAAGGTGCTGCAAACTAGCTTTAGATAGAGGTTTAGGAGGAGCTTTAGTTGAAGCAAGCGCTTGGCTCATGAAGCATCCGCCGAAGCAGATCGAGGATAGCGAGGCAAAGAAGATGCTTGAAACTTGGATATCCACACATAGTAAATGACAGTCAGAAATAGTCTTTGAACCTCTTCAGATCTTCTATGCTACGAATCTTACCGCGCATGATGCTCTTTAGCTCCCTCCGAAAGAATAGGTCCACTCTAATATTTTTGCTCTGAAGTGTTTGAACAACCCTAGCTGCCAGTATACCGCCTTTACGATCAAGGTCGGTCAAGACGATCGCCTTTTTAAACGCTGATGCCACTATCAGAAGCTGTTTAACCCCACTGCTTTGGCAGAGTCGAAAAAGGGTGCCTGAGAAACCTAGGCTGCGAAGCGCCTCCTCATCCCTCAACCCTTCGACGACGACTATTGCACCATCATTAGCTTCGTCGTCTAGCTTCTTAAGAAAGGATTTTAAGGCATCGACTTCCTCACTTACGGCCTGTCTGCTCGACATCCCCCGCAGCTTATTTGAGCAGAATGATTTATTAAGAATTACATAGCAACATTAAGTTGATGGCTATCTTAAAAGATGATGTTAAGGCTAAACTCTCAAGGGTCTTCAGCCAGAGCCTTGAAGGTGAAGTTAAGATACGCTACTTCACACAAGAGTTTGAATGCGAGTTCTGCAAAGAAACCCGCACACTACTAGAAGAGTTATCGGCGCTATCTAGCAAGATCAACTTAGAGGTCTACGACTTTGCTGCAGAAGCTGACAGGGCTAAGGAGTTGAGGGTAGATAAGATACCAGCCACCATCATCACCGGTAGGGATGAATATAAGATCAGATACTTTGGCATCCCATCAGGCTACGAATTCACTTCTTTAGTTGAGGATATAGTGGATGTGTCAAAAGGTAGATCAAGGCTTCCCTCCGAGCTCTTGGAGAAGGTGAGGAGCATAAGCAAGCCGATACACATACAGGTCTTCGTTACTCCAACATGCCCCTATTGCCCTAAAGCGGTGCGCGCAGCGCATCAGTTAGCGATTGAGAACCTCAACATAACCGCTGATATGGTTGAGTCGGTTGAGTTTCCACACCTAGCAAACCGCTACTCAGTCATGGCTGTGCCTAAGACTGTTATCAACGATAAGATCGAGTTCGTCGGCGCGCTGCCAGAAGAGCAGTTTGTCGAGTTAGTTATGAGGGCTCAGACTTAAGGTGTGCGCTAGGGTTTGGATGAAGTCGAAGAGGCCCTAAAGTGTCGCGTAGTAGCGGTTGTTGGGTTGTCAAGAGACCCTAGCAAAGACAGCTACAAGGTGGCTGAGTTCTTGAAGTCAAGAGGGTATAAAATAATCCCCATAAACCCGTTTGCAGAGGAAGTTCTCGGTGAAAGAGCTTACCCATCGCTGGCAGATCTACCTGAAAGCCTTAAGGCAAGTATAGAGGTTGCTGACATATTTAGAAGAGCTGAAGATATACCGTCAATAGTTAAAGAGGCGTTAGAGATCCGTAGAAGATATGGTAATCTTAAGGCAATCTGGATGCAAGAGGGTATAGTAAATAAAGATGCTGCTAAAGAGGCGGAAGAGGCTGGCTTGATAGTGATAATGGATAGATGTATGATGAAGGAGAGGGTAAGGCGTGAGGAGACGCTTGACCTCAAATTAGGCAACTCTAATATAGTAGGCGCACGAGGCTAGGTAGGAGAAGGCTTTGGCCGATCTAGAGGATCTAAAGAGGAAAAAGATGATTGAACTTATGAGGAAGGCCGCGGAGCAAGAGGCCAAGAGGCACTACCCTGGTAAGCCTGTGGAAGTTACGGACGCAACCTTCTACGAATTTATCACCAGCTACCCGGCTGTTGTGGTAGACTGCTGGGCACCTTGGTGTGGACCGTGTAGAATGATCTCTCCTGTGATTGAAGAGCTCGCCTCAGAGTACGCCGGCACCGTGGTCTTTGGAAAGCTGAATGTTGACGACAACCCGGCTGTAGCCTCAGAATACGGTATAATGAGCATACCTACTCTGCTCTTCGCACGTAATGGCGAAGTTGTGGATAGGTTGATAGGCGCGGTTCCCCGTCAGATAATAGAGGCTAAACTGAAGCAGATCATAACTTAATCTTATCTTCTAAAGCGCTAAGCACCCTAGCTCTGACCGCGCCTACGTCCCCAGAGCCGTCTATGTTCAACACCTTTTGACGTGCAACATAGTAGTTTAGCACGGGTGCGCTCGTCTTACTGTATGTCTGAAGCCTTTTTCTAACTACTTCAGGTTTATCGTCATCTCTTAGTACAAGTGAGGATCCACATCGATCGCAGACACCCTCTGTTTTAGGCGGATTAGTTATTGTGTTGTATACAGATCCGCATGCTTCACATACTCTTCTGGTTGAAAGTCTTCTTACGATCTCGTCGTCAGAAACATTCAAGTTAATCACCCACTCTACGTGCAGATTTAGCTTGTTGAGAATCTTCTCTAGCTCATCAGCCTGTTCAACTGTTCTTGGGTAGCCGTCGAGTATGAAACCTTTTCGGCATTCGTTTTTTGTTAGGGCTTCTTCTACGAGCTCGTTTACT
>CALJAQ010000039.1 GCA_938029515.1 uncultured Nitrososphaerales archaeon | reverse complement strand
TCATCCAAACAGCGTTTAAACAGGCTGCGGTGAAGGCTGAGGAAAAACCCCCTGAACTTATTAAAACAACATTTACGCCGCAGCTAGAGAAGTTCCCAGGTCAGATCGCTGAGGTTCAACTCGGTGCTACAAGGTCTGAGGGTGGTACAAGGGGTAAGGTGCTGAAGATCGGGGGGGAGAAGACCATGCCTTTCTACAGCTTTGAAGCAGCTAACCCGAATAAGCCTGTCTTCGCTATGGATGTGTTCGATATGCCCATCTCATTGACTAAACCTGTTAAGCAGATGGTTGATGATGTTATGCACGATCCTGCTGAATGGGCTAAGAAATGCGTCAATAAATACGGCGCTCAGGTTGTTTCACTTAACTTAGTGAGCACAGACCCTCTGCTTGAGGATAGACCTATACAGCAGGCTATGAGGAGTGTTGAAAACGTTCTACAAGCGGTAGATGTGCCGATAATAATAGGTGGCTCCGGTAACCCTCAAAAGGATCCGTTGGTTCTTTCCGCCGCAGCTGAAGTAGCACACGGCGAGAAGATTGTTCTCAACTCAGTCACAATCGAAATGGATTACAAGAAGGTTGTGAAGGCTGTTAAGGAGCATGGGCACGCGTTGGTTTCGTTCACACCGATGGATGTTAATAACCAGAAAAGGCTCAACCGTCTGCTCTTAGATGAAGGGCTATCGAAAAACCAGATAGTCCAAGACCCGACTACAGCAGCATTAGGCTACGGTTTAGAATATGCCTTCAGCTTAGAGGAGCGGATAAAGCTCGCTGGGCTTATGGGTGATGAAGACCTTCAGATGCCTATCTTAGCAGCTGCAAGCAACGCGTGGGGTGCGCGTGAATCTTGGATGAAGGTTGAAGAATGGGGGCCGCGTGAAATAAGGGGGCCTCTATGGGAAACTGTAACATGTGTGGCGCTTATGATGGCTGGTGCAGACCTGTTTATGATAAGCCATCCAGCTACGATTAGAGTCGCTAAGAAGCTTGCAGACAGCCTCTTCGGCGAAGGCGCCTGTGAACAGAAGATAGCGGATTGGATTACAAGCATAAAGTAGGAGGCTGATAACTTGGCTAAGCCAACGCTGCTAGATGTCTACAAGTATCTCCCTCAAACCAACTGCGGTGAATGTGGTGAAGTAAACTGCATGTCCTTCGCATCCAAGCTTTTGGAGAGGCGGTATAAACCGTCAGACTGCCCGCCTCTAGTGAAAGAGTCAAAGTATAAGGAGAAGATGGATGCGTTAACCAAGCTGGTCGCCCCACCTGTTAGAGCTGTGGTGATAGGTAAAGGCAGAGGGGCTGTGACAGTGGGTGGGAAAGAGGTTATGTATAGGCACGAGCTTACACTACACAACCCAACAGCCATAGCCGTTGATGTATCTGATCTAGATCCGCCTGAGGTGATTGAAGAAAGGTGTAAGAGGATCGAAGGCTTCAAAGTCGTGAGGATAGGTGAGGAGCTTAAACTCAACCTAGTAGCGGTTAGAGCAGCTTCATCAGACCCTAACAGGTTTGAGAAAGCAGTCGAAATCGCTGCAAAGAGCTGCAGCTACCCTATGGTGTTATGCTCCCTTGACCCAACAGTTTTAGCCGCTGCTTTGCGTAAGCCAGAGGTCGCTGACTCAAGACCACTACTTTACGCCGCTACAAAGGATAATTGGAGGGAGATGGTGGTATTGGCGAAGAAGTATAGCTGCCCTCTTGTAGCCTTCTCACCCAACGGGTTAGATGAATTAAAGTCTCTAACCTTAACGATCAAAGCCAACGGTGTTGAAGATATTGTGCTCGACCCAGGGACCTATACTGAAGGCGTTGGTCTAAGAGACACCCTTAACAAATTCGTTATGATCAGACGCGCTGCCATAAAAGGTGGAGACGAGGGGTTAGGCTACCCTATCTTAGGTGTACCCGCTGCCACGTGGATGGATGGTGGTGAAGACCCTGTTAAATCCTATGAAGAGGCCTACCTAGCAGCGGTTATGATGGCCCGCTCAGCTGACCTATTAATACTTCACACACTACAACCATACGCCCTACTAGCCTTAACAACCCTTAGGCAGAACCTCTATACAGATCCGAGGAAACCTGTTGCCGTCGAAGCTGGGTTAAGAACATTCGGCCAGCCTAATGAAGACTCACCAGTGCTTGTAACTACTAACTTCGCCCTAACATACTACACTGTAGCCAACGACATAGAGGCGCAGGGAAACAACTGCTACCTCCTAGTCGCCAACACTGGAGGCTTGGCTGTAGAATGTAGTGTAGCAGGAGGGCAGTTCAACGCAGCTGTGGTGAAGAATCTGATAGAAGAATCTAAGGTCGAGGCTAAAGTCAAGCACCGCAAACTAATCATACCGCAGCTTGCGGCGAGGCTAAAAGGCGACATCGAAGACGCTACGCAGTGGGAGGTGATCGTAGGTCCAAGAGACTCCTCACAGATAAGGGACTTCCTTAATAAGAACTGGCCTCCTCAAAAGAATTAGGTGACGAGTTAACGAGTATGAGGTATAGGGTGGAGATAAGAAACCCAGCGAGATGCATAGGGTGCTATAGCTGCGTATTTGCCTGCTCAAGACACCTATTTAACGCAGTAGACCCTAGGCGCACAGCTGTCTTTGTGAAGCTCGACCGCAAAGGTGGAAGAGCACCGAGGGTAAGTATGTGTAGGTTCTGCAAAGAGCCTGAATGCGCCTATGCTTGTCCGCACGGCGCTCTGCAGCCCATTCCAGAAGGCGGCATCACACTTACACCATCAAAATGCGCCCCTTGCACAACATATGATTGTGTAGAGGCATGCCAGTATAATGTTCTGGTGCTAGATGAGGAGAGGAGGGTGCCTATACTCTGTGATAGATGCGGTGAATGCGCAAAGTACTGTCCACATAACGTGTTCTGGTATACGGAGGCTCCTGAGGCATGAGTAGTAAGGTGCTTTACGTAGATCTATCTGAACGCAAGAGTAGAGTTGAAGATAGGGGGGATATATTTGAGAGGATGCTAGGTGGTGTAGGTGTTGCCTCACATATGCTTCTAGAGGAGGCTAAGCCTAACCTTGACCCATTCTCCCCTGAAGCCCCTATAATATTTGCAACCGGACCTTTAACAGGCATCTATCCGTGTATGGCTAAGGCGGTCGCTCTCTTTAAATCACCT
>CALJAQ010000038.1 GCA_938029515.1 uncultured Nitrososphaerales archaeon | reverse complement strand
AGAGTGGGTTAGACCCAGATCTACTTGCATCGTGGTATGACTTTATCGCGGAGAGGGCTAGAGAGAGATGCCCAGAAAAGTTAAGGGATAAGATCTCGGTGGAGCGTGACCCCATACTCACCCTAAAGTTTCACATCAAAGCGTCAAGAAGGGCGGTGCCGTACATACTTGATGCGATAGAGGAGAGTCTGCCTCAGATGCCCTTCGCAACAAGACTCTACTTTCAGAAGGTTGCTGATATTCTGGAGGAGGAGGCTACAAGGTTCGATCTCCAATAAGAGACACCGACTAAACAACTACTAGGATTCGCTTGTTTAAACAAAGAGAGAAAGAGCTTATCTGTAGATTCGTCAGACTTCTCAACAAATAGGTATGAGACGCTGATGAAATTCAAAGTCGGCATACAACTAGGTCAGGCCAACAATAAGCGTTTTAACAGATTAGCAAGGTGCCGAGGGGTCAGAATAAGGTGTGATAGGCTGCCGCAAGGCTACATAGGCTTCGTGCAGCTAGCATACATCACCAACTACCTTAAAATATTACAATGAGAACGGTGTTAAAAAATTATATAAGGATTCCTTATATACCTTGCTTGGTAAGCAAGAGGCTGTGACGTTAACAGACTTCTTTACATACATAGGTGACTCTGCTCTTCTACTCTTCCTACTGGTCCTCATCATATTCTTCGTATATGAGTTTGAGGTTAAGAGGGGGGAGTAGCAAACTTAGCCTATGGAGAGCAGATTCACCGAACTTGAGAGAGAGGCGTTTCAGAAGCTTGCTGAGCTAGGCTTCGCCACACCGACACAGATTCAAGCTAAGGCTATACCTGTAGTGCTTAGAAGAAGGGGCTGTCTACTTGTCGCACCGACAGGATCTGGGAAGACCGAGGCCGCACTCGTCCCCATATTGACCCTATTATCCCGAGGGCAGAGGAATGTTGGTGTGAGACTGCTCTACATAACACCACTTAGAGCGCTTAACCGCGATATATTCAAGAGAGTCGTAAAGTACGCTGAACACTTCGGTTTAACCGCTGCGGTTAGACACGGGGATACACCGACATCAGCCAGAGTTAAAATGGCTCAGCAGCCTCCTGATGTGCTTATAACAACACCAGAGACGTTGGCGATAATTTTAGTCGCTAGGTTGATGAAGAAGGCTCTATCGAGGCTGGAGTGGATCGTGGTGGATGAGTTACACGAGCTCCTTGGGAGCGAGCGTGGTGCGCATCTCACTCTTAGTGTCGAGCGCCTCCTCAAGTATACTGCATCGAGGGTTGTTCGAGTAGGGCTTTCAGCCACGGTGGGGAACTTGGCTGAAGCAGCCTATTTTCTAGCTGGTGCTGGGCGTAGATGCGCTGTGCTTGTGGATAAGGGTGTTAGAAGGTACGCTGTCAGATGTGAGTATGTGGAGGGTGGCATACTTCCCTTGGCGAGGAGGATAGTCTACGCTGCTAGGGAGACCGCTTCAAAAGGCGGGAATATTCTGGTCTTCACGAACACTAGAGATGAAGCTGAATATCTTGTCTCAGCCCTAAGAGCGGAGGCGCCTGAGCTAGAGCCTTCTGTGCACCACGGCTCTCTATCAAGGGAGAGTAGGGAAGAGGCTGAGCTAAAACTCAGAAGCGGTGAAGCAGGTATTGTGGTAGCAACATCTTCGCTAGAACTTGGCCTCGATATAGGCTCAGTCAACCTAGTGATTCAAGTAGGCTCGCCTAGGCAAGCTACGAAGCTCATTCAGAGGATAGGTAGAAGTAGGCATAAAGTTGGCGAAGCGGCGCAAGGCTTGATCTTAGCCGATAGGTTAGACGATGAAGCTGAAGCTCTGGCGCTTCTTGAGCGTGTTAAGAGGCTTTCCCTTGAACACAGTAGGATACATTTTAAGGCGTTAGATGTGTTGGCACACCACTTAGCAGGCTTGGCGCTAGAATACGGTAGAGTTAGTGTAGAAGAAGCATTTAGCCTCATTAAAAGAGCATACCCGTTTAAGGATGTTGAGGTTGATGAAGTAGAGGGCTGCCTTAACCTCCTTAACAGCAGCGGTATACTATGGTTTGACGGTTTAACCTTCAGATCTAGGGGGTTAAAGACACTACAATACTACTATGATAATATTTCGACTATACCTGATGTTATGCAGTTCGATGTAGTAGATGTTTCAGCGAACAAGAAGGTTGGTAGACTAGATCAGCTATTCGTAGGCGAGTTCGGTGAAGAAGGGAATGCCTTCACGTTAAAGGGTCTGCCTTGGCAAATAGTCTCTGTTGACGACGGTAAAAGAGTTGTAAATGTTGAACCTCTACCTAAAGGCACAACCACCATACCTTATTGGGTCGGTGAACTCATACCCGTTGAATTCGAGGCTGCGCAGATAGTAGGCAGGATTAGGAGAGATGTAGCAGAGGGTAGGAGCAACGCGGTGAGTGAAGCGTATAAGAGCCTTATTTTTGATAGCAGAGAGAAACTTCGCGTAGTCCCCTCTGATAACCTGATTGTGGTTGAGAGGTGCAGAGGATCTTCTCAGATGGTCATACACTGCTGCCTCGGGACAAGAGTGAACAACACCCTAGCAACCTTACTCTCAACACTCTTATCGTCAAAACTAGGCTACCTCGTTGAAGCCAAGTCAGACGCATATAGAATACTGCTGTCATCTCAAGCCCACATCCAGCTCAACCATATTAAAGAAGCGCTTACAGCAACATCCAACATAGAAGAGATACTCTCAGTAGCAGTCTCAGGCACACATCCGATGAATTGGAAGACTTGGCAAGTAGCAAAAAAGTTTGGGCTTATAGAGAAAGCGGCGCAATACGATCGAAGAGCATCCAGACTCATACAAGAAAGATACATCAACACACCACTACACAAAGAGGTTCTTAGGGAGGTCTTCCAGGAGAAGTTTGACTTGGACGGAGCCGAGAAGGTTATGAGTGGGTTGAAGAGCGGTGTGATTGAAATGAGTTATGTGGAGGTTGAAGCTTTCACGCCGCTAGCCCAACCTATAATAGAGTATGCTGTGAAGTTCACAGCGTTACCACACAGCATAGACCAAGCGTTAACAGCGTTGGTGAAAGAGAGGCTTATGAACACTAAACATAAGCTAATATGTCTACACTGTGGGAGATGGGAGAGTGTAGTGAAGACATCAGAAGCTAAAGAGCCTCTAAGCTGCAGCGTCTGCCACTCACGGTTAATAGCCTCAACCTACATCACAGACCAAGAAGCGCGGAGAATAGTGGAGAAGCAGAGAAACGGTTTGAAGCTGAATGCTGAGGAGGGAGCGAAGCTAAAAAAGCTCTGGAAGACATCATCGCTGATACAGAACTTCGGTAAGCAGGCCCTACTAACGCTTTCAGGCCGAGGCGTTGGGCCTGATGTTGCTTCTAGGCTGCTACGAAACTTCGTTGATGAAGATAGCCTTGTAAAGTCTATCTATAGGGCTGAAAAGATTTATCTGCAGACAAGGGGGTTCTGGGTGGATTAGTCTTTATCTTTTGATATGGTAGCCTTTACCCCTATGCTCGCCTGTGCAGCAGCGAGCCTCGCTATAGGCACGCGGTAAGGTGAGCAGCTCACATAATCTAACCCTATTTTGTGGCATACTTCGATGGAGCGTGGGTCTCCTCCGTGTTCACCGCAGATGCCTATTTCGAGCTCACCTCGAGTCCTTCTACCGTCTTCGACGGCTATCTGCATCAACCTGGCTACACCCGCTTGATCCAGTGTTTCGAAGGGGTTGTCGCTGAGAATCTTCTTCTGAAGGTAGATGGGGAGGAATTTATTCTCCGCATCCTCTCTACTGAAGCTGAAGGTGGCTTGAGTGAGGTCATTGGTGCCGAAGCTGAAAAACTCCGCTACTTCAGCGATCTGATCTGCTGTTAAGGCAGCCCTCACAACCTCTATCATAGTGCCATACTTCACCTTTAACTCCACGCCATACTTCTGCTCAACCTCAATCCTAACTTTATCGACGATCTCCTTCAAGTATCTTAGCTCCTCGACTAAACCAACCTGCGGAATCATTATTTGTGGTATGGCGTTCACACCCTCCTTCTTGAGCTCAGCGAGCGCTTCAAAGATCGCCTTAGCCTGCATTTCATATATCTCGGGGTATGTTATGCCGACTCTCACACCTCTATGCCCAAGCATAGGGTTAACCTCGGCAAGAGCGAGAGCCTTCTGAAGCATTTTGCGCTTACCGTTAATAACCTCTTTAGGCGCATTTGAAGCTTCAAGATCCATAATCTCCTTCTGAAGCTGCAGCACATTGGGTATGAACTCATGTAGAGGTGGGTCAAGAAGCCTTATAGTTACTGGGTAGCCTTCCATAGCCTTTAAGATCTCCTTAAAGTCTTGCTTCTGTAGTGGTAGCAGTTTATCAAGGCACCGTCTTCTCTCCTCTTCGCTATCAGCCATTATCATGTCGACAACTATCGGAAGCCTATCGACAGCGTTAAACATCCTCTCGGTTCTGCATAGACCTATACCCTCCGCTCCAAAGCTCCTAGCGAGCGCAGCGGCTTCAGGTGTATCAGCGTTAGCCCTAACCCCCAGCCTCCTGTATTCATCAGCCCAGCTCAGCAGCTCATAAAAGTCGCCAGAGAGCTCAGGCTCTATCAGAGGCACTTGCCCCAAGTAGACAGATCCTTGACCACCGTCTATAGTGATCCAATCCCCTTCTTTAACGACGTAATCTCCGACAGTAAACTGCTTCTTCTCATAGTCTATGTGTATGGCGCCGCAACCTGTTACGCAAGGCTTACCCATACTCCTAGCAACCACAGCGGCGTGGCTTGTCATACCTCCTCTACTCGTCAACACACCTTCAGAAGCGAAGAAGCCGTGAATATCTTCTGGCTTCGTCTCCTCCCTAACCAATATTATCTTTTCACCAGCCCTACCCCTCCTTTCAGCCTCATCAGCGTCAAACACGACAACGCCAGCGGCAGCCCCTGGGGAAGCGCCTAACCCGGTTGCAAGCAGCGTAGGTTTTGCCTTCGGGTCTACACGCTTATGTAGAAGCTGCTCTAACACCTCTGGCTTTATCCGCTTAAGAGCCTCCTCTTTTGTTATCAGACCTTCTTTGGTCATTTCAACCGAAGTTCTGATGAGCGCTACTGCATTCATCTTTGCGTTCCTAGTCTGCAGCATGTAGAAACGCCCATTCTCTACAGTAAACTCCATATCCTGAGGCTCCTTGTAGTGTCTTTCAAGTATTTCAGAAATCCTCAGCAGCTCTTCATATACTTCAGGCATGCTTTCAGCGAGCTCATCGATCTGCCTCGGTGTACGTATACCAGCTACAACATCCTCGCCTTGAGCGTTAATCAGATACTCCCCATACAGCTTCTTTTCACCTGTAGCTGGGTTTCTCGTAAAGACCACACCTGTTGCGCTGCTATCACCCAGGTTGCCGAAGACCATAGTAACTACGTTGACCGCAGTGCCGTCAGCAACGTCAGGCGTTATCTTAAACTCCCGCCTATAGTCTACAGCCCTCTTGCCCATCCAGCTATTAAATACCGCTGCGATAGCCTTCTCCAGCTGCTCATAGGGGTCATCTGGGAAAGGCTTCCCAGTTTCTCTTTGCACAATCTCCTTAAACTCCTTAACAACCTTCTTCAGATGCTCAGCTGAGAGCTCGTTATCAAACTTCACACCAGCCTCCTTCTTAACCCGCTCAAAAACCTCAGAGAAGAGCTCATCTCTAACGCCGAGCACAACCTTACCAAATAGTTGAATAAACCTCCTATAGGCGTCGTAAACGAACCTCTCATCACCAGTCTGCTCTATAAGCCCTCTAGCGGTCTGATCATTAAGGCCTAGGTTGAGCACCGTATCCATCATGCCAGGCATAGAAATAGCAGCTCCAGACCTTACTGAAACTAGAAGAGGGTTATTAGGGTCACCAAACTTCTTACCTACCGCTGCTTCAACCTTCTTCATATACTCCCTTACTTCATCCATGAGACCATCTGGAAGTCGTCTCCCATTAGCATAATACTCTTT
>CALJAQ010000037.1 GCA_938029515.1 uncultured Nitrososphaerales archaeon | reverse complement strand
GGAGAGTACTTGGGGAAATGCGTACAGATAATACCGCATATAACAGATGAAATTAAGAGAAGGATAAAGCGGGTGGTTGAAAGCGGCGGCGCCGAGATAGGAGTAGTAGAATGCGGCGGCACAGTAGGAGACATCGAAAGCCTACCGTTCCTGGAGGCTATGAGGCAGATGAGACTTGAACTCGGCCCTTCGAACACACTCTTCTTACACGTCACATTAGCGCCTGAGTTAGAGGCTGTAAAGGAGCAGAAGACTAAACCCACCCAGCATAGTATCCAAGAACTAAGGAGGATAGGAATACAGCCTGACGTAATTGTTGTGCGTAGCAAGAGACCTTTAGCGCAGCAAGCGAAAGAGAAGATATCACTGTTCACTAGCGTCCCGCTCGAGGCGGTCATATCAAACCCAGATGTCGACTCTATTTACGATGTACCTGAAGTGCTTGAGAAACAAGAGGTAACTAGAGTTATCGCAAACAGACTTAACCTCAAGATAGAGAAGAGTGATCTAAGTAGATGGATAGAGACATCTGAATCATTCAAGAAGACCACAAGGGCAGTAAACATTGCCATGGTAGGGAAGTACGTAAGCTTAGCAGACAGCTATGTGAGCGTAAATCAAGCCCTACTACACTCAGGCGCCAGCGTTGGTGCACGCGTTAACATAGCTTGGGTCGACTCAGAGCTCATTGAAAAAAGCGAGCAAGCACTCAACACCCTCAAAGCCTACAACGGTATACTTATTCCAGGGGGCTTTGGGAAGAGGGGGGTTGAAGGAAAGATAAAGGCTGCTGGCTACGCTATCAGAGAGGGGATTCCATACCTAGGCATATGCTTAGGCTTTCAAGTAGCAGCTATAGCGATAGCACGCTACCTTTGTGGGTTGGAGCAGGCTAATTCAACCGAGTTCGACTCTAACACTGAGCACGCTGTGATAGATCTGCTGCCTGAGCAGAAGGGTGTAAAGGAATTTGGCGCAAGTATGAGGTTAGGTGGACATGATATTACGTTAGAGAGGAACACGCTATCTTACAAGCTCTACGGTAAGAGCGTCATAAGGGAAAGGCATAGGCACAGATACGAATTCAACCAACGATACAAGCCTCTATTCGAGGGGAAGAATGTGGTCTTCTCCGGGTATAGTGATGGGGGTAGGAGAGTGGAGATATTTGAGATAGCAAACCATCCTTTCTTTTTGGCAACGCAGTTTCACGCCGAGTTCACCAGCAGACCAGGCGCTCCAAACCCAGTCTACTTAGGTTTCATTAAAGCCTGCATCGAAAATTCCAGCAGATAAAATTAGCAGCACCTCTAGCCGCTTTAAATACTGTTATAAACCCCCTTTAACAACTATGTATGGGGATGAGTATAGAGGAGCTAAGCCTCGACACATTAAATGGTATAGGGCCTGTAACAAAGCAGAAGCTCGAAAACGCAGGCATATATACGGTGCTCGATCTTGCAATACGTGGGCCAAGTGAAATAGCTGAGGCTATAGGGGTAGATCTTAAGAAGGCTATCGAATTCAGCAGCAGCGCTAGAATGAGGCTTATGGAACTAGGGCTGCTCGAAAAGGAGTTTATTCCAGCAAGTGAAATCTATAAGAAGAGGCAGAACATTGAGAGGATAACTACTGGCTCTAAAAACTTGGATGAGCTTCTCAACGGAGGCATAGAAACACAAGCGGTCACCGAATTCTACGGTGAATTCGGCAGCGGTAAAACACAACTCTGCCATACATTATGCGTTACTGTTCAGTTGGGTAGAGATAAAGGTGGGCTTGAAGCTGGCGCTATATATGTTGATACAGAGAACACTTTTAGGCCTGAGAGAGTAGTTCAGATCGCAGAAACGCGTGGATTAGAGCCTATAAAGACCCTTGAACGCATAATAGTTGCGAAGGCGTATAACAGCGCCCACCAAGAGCTCATAGTCTCTGAGCTAAGCTCTGTAATCGATAAGATGCCTATAAAGCTAGTCGTCGTGGATTCAGCGGTAGCTCACTATAGAGCGGAGTTCATTGGCAGAGGAACCCTGGCTGAAAGGCAGCAGAGGTTAAACAGGTTTATGCACCTACTTCTGAGAACAGCTGAAGCAAGGAACCTGGCAGTTGTAGTTACGAATCAAGTTCAAGCTGCGCCAGACGTCTTTTTTGGAGACCCAAGTAAGCCTACAGGAGGGCATGTGGTTGCTCATACCAGCACTTATAGGATTTACCTTAAGAAGGCTGGTAAGAATCGAATCGCTAGAATCATAGACAGCCCCTATCATCCTGAGCGCGAAACTGTCTTCGTGTTGAATGAGAAGGGTGTAGACGACCCGGAGGAGACGACTTCTAAGAGGCGGTAGGACAACTTTATAACACGTCGGCTGACCAAGGTATGCAGAAGAAGATTGAAGGGGGCTCTGATACCTCTAATTATAATATTAGCTTCCTCTGTTCTTTTTCAAGCTGAGCTTACTTCAGCGTCTATCACACCTCTTACTGAAGATCTTAAGCTCTTTGTGACTAAGGATTCAGTAGTAGTGAATGCAGCTTTAAGATTAGGGGATGTAACGCTTAGTGGGGTAGATGACCGATCTCTAGAGGGTGTCAGCAGCTACAGGTTAATAGCGTCTTATGTAGTCGAATGGCTCCCAGAATTCTATATACTTGGAGACGAAGGCTACAGAGCGCTACCTATAAGCCCGGTTCCGAAAGAGGGGTTAACTCTGATAGTTGATGCAGAAGGTAGAAGGCAGGCTGACTCAGCAGCGGAAGCCTTAGGGAGGGTAATGAAAGCAGCTTTTACACCAATAGGTGCAGAGGTATCCAGATACACCTACTACTCGCATATCGACTTCAAATCCGTTAATAAAACGCTCTTAAGCGCTCTACCGAAGTTGAAAGACGGCTTCATTAACCTTCTAAAGCCGATCTTAGGTAAAAAGAGCGTACAGCTCATAGTGTTGGAAGCCAAAAGGTCTCAGGTAGGCTTCTCTAAGCAGCTAACATTCACCTACGCTGAAGCTAAAAGTTTAACAAAGAGCTTCGAGTTTGACTCAGTGCTGCTGGGATTCTCTAACACTACTGCGTCTAGAGAAGTTGCTGAAACTCAGGTGGAGGTTTTATTTGCTGATGCATTTGTATCTCAAAACACCCACTTAAGACATGCTACTGTAGTGAACTTCCCAGCAAACATCTCCTCGAAGGTTTCGTTTAAAGTAGAGGGTGGTGAAAAACCGCCTTTATCTAAGATTGATCTCATATACTATCCCCCTCTGATTAAAGTCGAGAGGATGGTAGATAAAGGGGTGGTTGAGGCTGTTGAAGGTAAGGATACGGTCGAAGTAACTGTTAGAATTCAGAATGCGGCTCCAGTAGGCAGCTTAGCGGCAGAAGGCTTGACCTTAGATGAGAAGTGGTGGAGAGAGAGATTCGATTTAGTAAGCGGCAAGACATCGATCACAAACACCACAATCAAAGCTGGAGAAAAAGAGGAGCTGCAGTATGTCATAAGAGTAAAGGAGGCAACTCCTTCAGAGGTCTTGGTAGAAGGTGAAGCTACACCAATAACCTACACCTACAGGCTCGGCGACGAGGTTTTCAACGGTAAAGCATACCCGAATGACATAAGGCTAATCCTGAACAAGCCTCGACCCACACTTGCCGCAACGGCAGAGGCGCAAAACCCTACAACACTTCAAGCTGCAAACAAGTTGACGCTGAATGTCAGCAACTTAGGCGCCAGGAGCGCTGACAACATAACGATTACTTTAGCGGGTGTTAGCGTCGCACATAACCCTATCCTCAAGGCGCTTGAGAGCTGGAAAGTAGAGGTTCCTGTTGAGCCGCAGCATCTAACTCAACCTCTTCGTGAGGTTAGAGTCTTGGTAAGCTGGGTTGATGAGGAAGGTGAGAAGAAGGCTTTTGCGAACACAGTTCCGGTGCTGTTCACCCGCTCCACGTTCGGCGCGCCAAAACTCAGCATCACACAGTCAGCGAGCATCTCTTCAGACGAATTAGGCTTCACTTTAAGAGGAGTTGTAAACACATCAGTCACTTCAGCGAATGGAACCACACTCAAAGTTGCAACGAATCTACTAGAGGGTTTTGAATTCATAGGGGGAAACTTCACACACAAGAATGGGGTTATTGAAGCCACAGCTGAAGTGGGTAGAGGAGATGTTAAGCAGACCTTTATCTACATCTTAAGATCTAACAGGCACATCAGCTTTGTTCAACCACCGCTGCTGGCCAAATTAGAATGGGGTGGTTTTACATTAAAAGCCTCTTCAAACTCTTACGCCTACGCTGAAGGGGTTAAGGTTACTCAGAACGCTTCTAAAGTTGTAGGATTTAGAGGATCAACCTCTAGTGTAAAAGCTTCAATAGTAAACTTAGGGCCCTTCCCCGTTTACGACATTAAGATCAGCACCTTAAACTATTCTTACGCTGAGGCACCGTATAGAGAGAAGACTGATGGTATGCTTGACGTTGGGCAGAGCCTTACACTCGAGTTCAACATACGCTACACTGCAGACGGGGCATACGACTACCTTCCTATTAGAGGCAGTTTTATCTTTTCAGCGCAAAACCATTCCCTAAAAGTTGAGCCTATAAAAATATCGGTTGAAAAGCCTATTAAATTGACCTTGCAGGCTCCAAGCAACCTTGTCGAAAAGCAGGAAGCATCTTTTACGCTGATAGTTTCTAACCCCTCTTCGCTGACAGTTAGGGATGTAAACATCGATTTAGCCTTCTCGGGTGTTGAGTCACCACAAACACCTACTGGGTTAAAGATCCCTGAACTCAGAGCTGGAGAGACGGTAAGTAGAGAAGTTCGAATCACACCTTCATCCGTCTTCAGGTTGAAGATTTCTCCAACACTCAACTTCAGCTTTAACGGCGAAATGCTTCCAGGCGAGGCTTTGGAAGCTGAATTTTCTGTTAATGAGAATCTGCAGATGAGATATGTTATACCAGCTGCTTTAGGTGTTGTGTTAGTCATAGCCACCGCATATATTACACGTAAAGCTTCTAAAGTAAACCCACCCACTTAATGTGAGAACCTTGACATATGAAGATATCATAGCAGACGCCCTTAAACGCGCTAAAAGAAGGTTCGGAGAGATCAGATCTAAGGAGAGTGTATCCAAAATTGTTGGGAAAGGGGCTTCTGGAGACAGCACACTATTACTTGACAAGGTCTTGGAAGACGACATACTCACGTTCTTAAATGAGAAAGTTGGGAGAAGCTTCATAATTTCAGAAGAAGCTGGTTTTGTAGGAGAGCCGTCATCGGAGTTGACTGTGCTAGTAGACCCTGTTGACGGAAGCACAAACGCTGGGCGTGGAATACCCCTCTTCTCATCAAGCATAGCGATAGCGAGGGGTAGGAGGTTCTCGGATATAGAGGCTGCTGGAACCATAGATCTCGTTAGCGGAGAGCTGATAACAG
>CALJAQ010000036.1 GCA_938029515.1 uncultured Nitrososphaerales archaeon | reverse complement strand
AGTGGGCGCTGGCTACGAGGTTTCAGCCTGATAAAGGTCTAGTTATCATAAGTGGTGTTCGAGGCTCTTCTCTTGACCCATCGAGTTATAAGAGTGGAGTAACGTCTAAGTGGCTGATAGACGCTACACTACCTTTAGATGCTGATAGAGAGCGCTTCACGAAGGTTCAAGAGTAGGTGTATGTGAGCATGTATTTGACAAATGAGCAGGAGGCTATACTTAAAGGCGAGGAGGGGTGGGTTAAGAAGAAGTGTCTCGAGATTTTAGTGGGGTTAGGTGAAGTATATGGCGCAGACCGGCTCATACCTATAGTGTCTGCTCAAATATCTGGTGTGAGCTATAAGACGCTCGGTGAAGCTGGGCTTCAGTGGATAGAGTCTCTTGCGCCAACTAAAGTCGCTGTGCCGAGCACCTTGAACCCCGCTGGAATGGACTTAATCTTTTGGTCTGAGATGGGTGTTCCTGAGGAGTTCGCTGAAAAGCAGATGCGTATAATTAGAGCATATGAGAGACTAGGAGTAATACCTCTCTGTAGCTGCGCACCCTATTTATCTGGTATGGCCCCTAGGTTTGGGGAGCACGTCGCTTGGTCCGAATCTTCGGCGGTCTGCTTTGTAAACTCGTATCTGGGTGCGCGGACAAACAGAGAGGGTGGCCCTTCAGCGCTTGCTTCAGCGTTAACAGGTTTTACAGCAAACTACGGTCTTCACCTTGATGAAAATAGGGCGCCTACTGTGGTGGTTGAAGTTAGGGCCAAGTTGAGTGGGTTAAGTGACTACAGCGCATTAGGATACTATTTGGGTAAGGTTTTACAGCAAGGTGTACCCTATTTGAGGGGTCTAACCTCCTTAGGAGCAGATGAAGCGAAGGCTATTTCAGCCGCAGCCGCCGCCTCTGGTAGTATAGCGCTATTCCACGCAGAGGGTTTTACACAAGAGGCTCAAAGCGTCTCCGCTAGCGGGTTAGAGCGTCTTCAGGTAGATGATGAGGCCATCTACGGGGTTTATGAAGAATTGTCTACTTTACGCTCTAATGAAATAGATCTAGTCGCCATCGGTTGTCCTCATACATCACTCAGCGAGCTGAGAACCGCTGCAGCTCTTCTTAGGGGTAAGAGGGTTGCATCCTCAACTAAGCTTTGGTTCTTCACATCTTTAACAACCAAGGCTCTTGCTGAACGGTTAGGCATCACGCAGGAGATAGAGGAGGCTGGTGGTAAGGTGTATACCGACTGCTGCATGATCGTAGCGCCGCTTGAGCGAATGGGCTTCAAGAACGTTGCTTTAAACTCGGCGAAAGCAGCTTTCTACGCACCCTCAGCTTCAAATGTTGAGACGGTGTTTACCACGCTTGAGAATTGTATAGATATAGCGTTGAAGGGTAGAGTGCGTTGAAGGTTGTTAGGTGTAGGAAGATATCAGCTGGTAGGGCTGAGGGGTTATCACTCTTCTCACCAGCGCCGATAAGCTTCTTCGGAACAGTAGACCCTGAGACAGGTGTGGTTGTTGAGAGAGGACACCCACTTTACGGCCAGAAGGTAGGTGGTAGAATACTGATCTACCCGACTGGGAGAGGTTCTACAGTCGGCTCCTACATACTCTACGGTCTAAGTAGAAGGGGGTTAGCGCCTAAAGCTATTGTAATGAAGGAGGCTGAACCTATCGTTGCAGTAGGCGCTATTATGTCAAATATCCCGCTTGTAGATAAACCAGAATGCTACGACTTTAAAAGCTGGCTGCAGATGGTTGTAGACGCTGACAGAGGCGAAATTATAATCCTCTAGGCTGCCTGCATCTGCTCAGCTGTAAGCGCCTTAGCGAACTTCCTTTCAACCTCCACTCTGTGTAAAGTGTTCATGGTGCAGAAGGGTATGATCCTACCATCTGGCACTGCATAGTGTATACCACATCTCTGAACCCTCTCTAAGTCAAAGTTATATCCATCCATAAAATGCATCGAGCTAACCATAATTACTCTACGCATAAGCTGACCGAGGGCGCTGTAGCTCCCCTCCTTTATGACGCCTGAAAGCAGTGAGCTAAGAACCTTAACTTTAAGGTGTCTAAGGGATGTTATCATCTTCATCCTCGCTCTAGTCTTCTTACCGGCTAGAGCGAGCTGAGCCACTTGATCCATCTCAGCCATAAAAGCGTCGACATTAGCGTAGCGTGTTATAGGAACAAGCTTACCGTCTTCAACGAAGATGAAGGTAGCCATCCCACAGTGTTCGTGCATCGTAAACTCAGGATACGCCTTACCCTTAAGCGCCGCCATAGCCCTTGCAAAAGGCACCACTGTTGGGACAGGGTAGAAGTCGTCTCGAGTTATCTGCCCCTCGGTCTGCTCCTCTACTAGCCTCATAAAATCCGGGATCGTAATCCTATACTCTCTGAGCTTCTGCTTATCTATCCTCCCTGTTATCGAAACTGGTTGGACATTTACGCACCGTATAATATCAAAGTTATCAGCTGCAAACCTGATTATGTCACCTAGTTGATCATCATTCACACCTCTAACTAATGTTACTACAAGAACCGTACTTTCATGCCCAATCTTACGGAGGTTCTCTAACGCCTTCAATTTAATCGAGAGTAGATCGACGCCTCTAGTTGTAAGATAAGGCTCATTTCTAACGCCGTCAAACTGGAGATAGAATGTGCTTACACCAGCTTCTGCAAGCTTCTTAGCGTACTCTAAACTATTGGCGATCCTTATCCCGTTGGTGTTCACCTCAACGTGGGATATGCCCACCTCATGCGCCCTCCTAACGAACTCAGGAAGGTCTTCACGGAGTGTAGGCTCGCCGCCTGAAAACTGAAGCGCCTTTGTGCTGACAGGCCTATTTGCTGCGAGATTATCTATCATGGCGAAGATCTCTTCTTTAGACGGTTCATATAGGTAGCCTGCTGCTGCAGCGTTAGCGAAGCAGATGGGGCATCTTAGGTTACATCGGTTCGTGACATCTATTATGCCAAGTATGGTGTAGGATTTGTGGTTAGGGCATAAGCCGCAGTCGTAAGGGCAGCCTTTAGCGACTTTACTCCTTGGGTTCTCTACACCGGCGCCGTCTCGCCTAAACCTTTGAACCCTCTTATACTGCTCGTAGTCACCCCAGTATAGATCTTCGAAGCTGCCGTGCTCAGAGCAGCTCTTTTCAATAACTACCCTTCCATCAGATTGGTAGATGCGAGCATCCACCACTTTATAGCAGATGGGGCATATACTCTTTGTCTCCTTTAACAGCGTTAACACAACCACCTTTCTTTCTAAAACCATTAATTAAGCTTACCCTTATTCTACACCTTTCACCTTAGGAAAGTTCTATAAACCCAAGATCTGAGATTTGACCAACACCTCAAGCTCCTGATCTAGGCAAGCGCTCTGCACACCGAACCTTTTTATGCAGTCCAAGCACCTCTCTGGGTCGCAGAGAGTGGTGCTGAGATACCTCTCCCCTCCGTCTGGCAAGATCGCTAAGATTACGCCGGAGTCCAGCTCACTAGCCTTCTTTAACGTGGCGTGGAATATGGCGCCGGAGCTGGGGCCGCAGAAGATCCCCTCCTTTAGTGTTAGGAGCCTCGCCGTATCTTCGGCTTCAGATAATGTTACGACGATCTTCTCATCGATAAGTGAGGGGTTCCAGATCTTGGGTACATACTGTGTTTCAAGATTCTTTAAGCCTTGTATCGGCGTATTTTTATGAGGCTCCACCCCTATAATCTTCAGTTTAGGGTTCTTCTCCCTCAACTTCTTGGAGAGTCCCATAAGGGTGCCTGTTGTGCCAATGCCTGCAACGACGTGTGTAAGCTTATCTCCGAAGTCCCTCCAGATCTCTTCAGCCGTAGTTTCATAGTGTGCTCTCACGTTATTTAGGTTAGCGAACTGATTAGGCATAAAATACTTCTCTGGATTCTTTGAAACGATCTGCCTAGCCAAATCCTCAGCCCCATCCATACCCTTAGCCGCAGGTGAAAGTATGATTCGTGCACCATATGCCATTAAGATCTTCCTCCTCTCCATACTCATAGTTTCGGGCATAACTAGCGCAAGCTTGTAGCCTTTAACTGCGCAGACTAATGCTAACCCTATCCCCGTGTTTCCACTGGTAGGCTCTATTACAATCTTGTCTTTGGTTAGAAGCCCTTCTTTTTCAGCTGCTTCTATCATGTATAGGGCTATTCTGTCTTTTACCGAACCAGCTGGGTTGAACTTTTCAAGTTTTACGTAAATCTCCACACTACCCTTCGGCCTTAGGTTATTGATCCTTACGATCGGTGTGTTGCCGATTAGTTCGAGTATGTTGTTGTATATCAATCCAACCACCCACAATTATATCTGCGATATAATCTCTTCTACTCAAAAATTCAGCAACAATATAAACTCACACCAGCTCAGGTGGGTGTGAAGCGTTTAAGAATAGACCTAAGTGAGATTATCGATCTTTCACAGCCAATATCAAACGCATCCCCAACTTACCTAGGCGATAAAAAGCCTTCTATCGAAAGAATTCTAATGATAAGCGCTCAGCATACAACTTAAGCAGATTAACCATCAACCCATATAGCCACACATTGATGCGCCATTTCCTAGCTGCGGGAAAGTGTCAGCGACTTCCCCTTTAGCCTACTCAGGCGAAGCGGTAACACTAGGCTTCACAGTAAAGAAAGGGAGATCAATGCAGAAGATTTAGAAGCCAAGATTCAGAAAGTGACAGGTGTAAGCGTACTGCTCCTATACACAGGCTTCAAGAAGGTAATTGAAAGAGAAGATTTGCTTTAAAACTATACTGCGCTAAGCAGGAATGGAGCAAAGTGGCTTCTAGATAAAGGGTGTTAAAGCGGTAGGAACCGATGCGCTGAGTGTAGAAAGATATGACTCAAAAGAATACCGTGTCCATAAACTACTACAAAACTCGAAGGTGTAATAGAAGGGTTATCAGAGGGGCTCAGAAGGTTCATAGGATTGAAGGTGCTGTTCATATGCCTCCCGCTAAAGGTAGAATGCTCGGGAGGCGCGCCAGCGAGAGCTATAGCGCTAAAAGCTAACCTGTGGCAAACAGCGGCGAATTAATATGCAAGCGTATTTAAAATAAGTATAGAGTGATCTTTGAAGGGGGATGTATTAGTTATAGGCGCAGGCATAGTCGGTTTAAGCGTAGCTTACAATCTTGCAGAAATGGGGTGCAGAAAGGTTATCGTTGCAGAAAAAGAGTTCGTAGGAGCGGGTACAACAGGGAAAGGTGGAGGAGGAGTAAGACACCAGTTTTCAACCGAACTTAACATAAAGCTCACGATTGAAAGCCTAAATATATTGAAAAGATTCAAAAATCTAACCGGCTACGACCCCCAGCTCAAGAGTATCAGCTACTATCTGCTCGCAACCAAAGAGGAAGAAGAGATCCTCAAATGGAGTGTCAAAGCACAACTGAAACACGGTCTCCACAGCCGCCTCATAGAGCCCAGTGAACTAAAACCGATACTGAAGGGGGTAGTGTTAGACGATATCGCAGTAGCCTCAACCTGCAAAGAAGATTCTTGGGTCAACCCCTCGATATTACTTCAAGGGTACTACGACTCTTGTATAAGACATGAGGTTATAGTCCTAGAACACACCGAGATTCAAACCTTGAAAGAAGAAAAAGGCTACTTAAGAGCTGTGTCTGAAGTTGAAACCATAGATGCTGACACTGTAGTCATAGCCGCAGGAGCATATAGCGCCCCTCTAGGTCGAAGCATCGGCGTGGAGATACCCATCCAGCCTTTTAAGAGGCAGATGTTCTATGTGGAAGGACTACCTAGCGTCGCTAAAACTAACCTCCTACTCTTTGATATGCACAATAAGGTCGCCTTGGTCAATAGAGTCGAAGGATCTATAGTTGGTGTTCACGATAGAAGTGTGCCGGGCTCCTTTGATGAAACCATTAACCTAGATGACGCTCTTTATGTAAAGAATGTTGCAGCACATCGGATACCGTCTATCAAAGAAGCTGAGCTAACAGGGGGAATAGCTGGATTATATGAGATGACACCTGATAGGAATGCTATACTAGGGTGCATACCTAACGTAAAAGGCTTGTTTTGCGCTGCTGGATTCAGCGGACACGGCATTATGCACGCACCCATCGTAGGTAAAATCGTAGCTGAAATGATATTAAAAGATAAACCATCAGTAGATGTATCGCAATTCTCTCCGAATCGCTTCTTAAATAATAAACAAGTCTACGAGCAGATCGTGATTTAAGTGTATAGGTGGCAATAGACTTCGTGTTCACTCTCCTTTTCTACAGCTTGAGGCTCTGAAGTTCTACACTTCTCCAGCACTTTTGGACACCTGGTATGGAATCTGCACCCCCTCGGTATGTTGACAGGGCTTGGCACATCACCTTTCAAGATTATCCTTTCCACCACCTCTTGCTGCAGACGAGGTGCGGATGAAAGGAGAGCTTGGCTATAAGGGTGAAGAGGTTCAGCAAAGAACTTTTTTGAAGGAGCTTTTTCAACAATAACCCCAAGGTACATTACAGTAACGTAATCGCTGATGTATCTAACAAGTGAAAGATCGTGTGATATAAAAAGGTAAGTCAACCTATACTTCTTTTGCAGATCAAGCAGCAGATTAACTATCTGTGCTCTAACAGAAACATCTAACGATGAAACCGGTTCATCTAACACTATAAACTTAGGATTTACCGCTAGCGCTCTTGCTATGCCAACACGCTACTTCTGCCCACCGCTAAGCGCCCTCGGATACCTATACTGATGCTCATATTCCAACCCCACGTTAGCGAGCAGCTCGCCAACAGCCTTATCGGAAGCGTCACCTCCACCAATTCTCATAGCCTCCTTTATAGCCCCAATCGTAAGTCTGGGATTGAGGACACAGGGTCTTGGAAGACCATTGCCATCTTAGATCAACGAAGTCTACGCATCTCCTCCTTACTCTTTTTTGTTAGCTACGAAGGATAGTTGACCACATATATCCTTAAGTAAGACAGGTTTTAACCAAACCTCTATCTCAGACAAGGTTATTAGGTGGGTGTAGAATTCAGATTGCAGACATAGCCCCACCTTTCTTTCATCTTCAGA
>CALJAQ010000035.1 GCA_938029515.1 uncultured Nitrososphaerales archaeon | reverse complement strand
TTCGAGTATTTTCACTTCTGCTTCTGTTCTTAGATTGATGCCAAGTGAGCAGCCTAAGCCGGTTGCGACCGCGTTCACAATAGAGATCGCTCCGAATGCTTCTGCTCTCCCTTTCACTGCTCTACACCTAATTGCAGCTTCAACACTTCTAACATAACCTCTCTTGGAGGCTCAAGCCCGGTCCAGATTTTGAAGGATTGCGCTGCCTGTTCTAGTAGCATCTTGTATCCAAGTATAGTGGTTGCACCAACCTCCATGGCGTCTCTAATCAGTTTTGTGTAGATAGGGTTGTAGACTAGGTCGTAGATTATTAAGTCAGATCTTAGGAGGTGCTTCGGTATGATTGAAGCGTCTACATGAGGGTACATGCCTACTGGTGTTGCGTTTATCACTAGGTCTGCTTGGTTTAAGGCTTCCTTTAGGTTCTGCTCATTGAATTTAGCGACTTTAAGGTTGGGGTATGAATAGTGTTGCGCTAGGTTTACTGCCCTTTGTTCACTTCTGTTAAGTATAGTTATTGCCCTACACTTCTCATTTATAAGGGCCTTCAAGCAAGCTTTCGCAGCCCCCCCTGCACCAACTAAGAGCGCCTTAACTTCGCAGAGTTTAAGATTGAGTTCTTTAAGGGGGGCGATAAACCCAGCGAGATCAGTATTGTAGCCTATAAGCACCCCCTCCTCTATCTTCACCGTGTTTACAGCCCCAACCTCCTGTGCTGAACGGTCGATCCGATCCAGCAGAGGCATAACTCGCTCTTTATATGGTAGTGTGACGTTAAAGCCCTTTAAAGCAAGTGCTTTAAACCCTCTCACCGCGTCTTCAAGCACGTTAGGCTCAACCTCAAAGACAAGATATAACGCGTCTAACCCGAGTGCTTCAAAGGCTGCGTTCTGTATAGCTGGGGAGGCAGTGTGCTTCAAAGGGTATCCAAGGAGCCCGTAGATCTGTGTGTTAGAGCTGATCTTCATACCCTTAGCACACTATAGAGCTTAAGTGCCTCACTTAACCCTATCTGACCAGGAGCTGTCGCTTCCTTTAGGCTTGTGTAAAGTATAGGTGAGCCTAATAGCGGTGTGAGTATTCTTGAAACTAGCCCTAACTCGCCCATGCAGAAAGATATGAGTCTACCTTTAGGTGCTTGCTTAAGTATCTCTATTACTGTGATGTTATCTTTGAAATTCTTTGCTGTTGTGACTACTTTGGCTATGCCTCCAAATCTAAGCGCCTCCTTAACCCACCTATCTAAGATAGATTGGTTAGGGGTATGTGTAAAACTATGCTTTGACACTATGAGTGTAACTTCTTCACCTACTTCACTTAGACTCTGCACCCGCTTCACAGCATCCAACTCTACATCCAAGTAGGCGGGTTTTAACCCGCTTAACTCGTGGATTAGATAGAGGCGCTGTGCCTCCTCACCCTTGAATAATCCTCCCTCTCTGCTCGATCTGAGGGTTAAGATACATCTATTCTCGAATCCGCAGATAATACTCTTTACCTTCTTAACGTCAAGAACACCTTTAAGATAATCGAGTCTAAGCTCAACCAGATCAGCACCTAGCTCAAAAGCCCTTTTAACCCTCTTTTCAAGGAGAGTGTAAGTTGATTCACCTACAGATGCGCATATCTTCATCCCTAGGATCCGACACCCTTCAACTCTACCTCTCTACTATGAATTCGTCAACTACAGAGCCAAAGTGCCTACCTTTAGCATCGACTACATTAGCAAGTACACGGTCACCTCGTTTAACTTCAGTCACAGGTATAAAACGCTCACCTTCACCAACAAGGGCGATCGTTTCAGCGTTCTGAAGCAGTACGCTTCCAACCTCTCCACCGAAGGATGCTTTAACCAAAATTAGCGGTCTACGCTCAATTTTAACTCTTCCAACAGTGGCAAGCTTGAGAGCGCCTTTAGCGCTTACTATAAGGACTTCGTCGCCGGCCTCAAGTTCAGAGAGATATTTCGTCTTACCATTGGGCATGAGTATATAGCTGCTCACACTACCAGCATTCACTCTGAATGGTCTTGGGGATGTGAACTTTGAACCGAAAGACTCGTTATGCACCAAAAAGAGGAAGTTAGATCTGCTACCTACTAACAGCCCTTCACCTAAGCAGAGTAGTGATGATGTGTCAACGCAAACCCTCTCACCCATACCTGCTTCTCTGACTTCAAGCACATCCACAGCCACCAAATTAACAGACGCCATAACCTTAAGGTAATCTATGATCTGCTTAACTACATCAATGCTAGAAGCCCTAAGTACAACACCGTCAACACCACGCTCCAACACAGTAAGCAAGGGTCTTACATCACTAAGTGATGAAGCATAAGCATAAATCCGAGAGCCATACGACTGAAGCTCAGCTACCAGGTTCTCTAAAGGTATGATCTTCCAGTCAGACGCTTCAACAAGCATCGCCTTCACACCACTCTTTGCTGCAGAGACAAGATCTTCCAGATCCATTTTATCCACGATCTTCTTTCTGACAACGAGACCACCGACCTTCTCTACACTCTCTACAGGTTGCAGAAACTCAGCGTCAACACCTTCAACGGGTTCGCAGACGAACTTCTTTATACCTAACCTTCTAGCACCATCTAAGAAGGAGCCAAGATCCTTTACATCGACAGTAGGCTCGACTACAACTTCTTTACCCTCAAACATTTCTATTGACACACCGCCTTAAGCGCTTCTTCAACATCTAACCCATCAAATACAAGCCTGCTGAGCGCCCTTGTTATGCCCATCGGGTCAGAGTGTTGAAACACATTTCTACCGAAGGTTACACCCATCGCACCGGCTTCTAAAGCACCTTTAGCCATAAGCAGCACCTCACGGTCGCTGCTCACCTTAGGGCCTCCAGCTATAACCACAGGCACAGGGCAGCCGCGCACAACCCTGCTGAACGTCTCCGAGCTGCCTGTATAGACGGTTTTAACGATATCAGCACCTGCTTCTGCACCAACCCTTGCGACGTGTGCTACGGTATCTGGGTCGTATGGGTTCTTTATGTTCTCACCTCTTGGATACATCATAGCGATAAGCGGCATACCCCACCTATCACATTCGTCAGCGACCAGACCTAAGTCTTGAAGCATCTCTGGTTCGTCTTTGCACCCTACATTTACGTGAACCGAAACCGCATCGGCACCTAGTCTAATCGCCTCTTCCACACCCGCTATAATCATCTTACGATTAGGGGAAGGGCCTAAATCGGTGCTGGCTGAAAGATGCATAATGACGCCTGTATTAGGAGGGTTACGGAGGGCCTTAAGTATTCCTTTATGGACTAAAATAGCTGATGCCCCTCCATTGGCTACAAGCTGAATTGTGTTATAAATTGTGTCAAGACCTTTTACTGGGCCTATGCTTACACCGTGATCCATAGGTATGCAAAGCATCCTGCCCTTCTTCGTCAACCTAGATATTCTAAGATTCTTCCCCAATCCTATTCACCTGCTTTGACGAGATACCATCAACGCCTGATGGAGAAGCGCAAGTGCCTTATCTCTATCATCCATAGAGATGAAGACTCTTATAGAAGAGCCTGCTGTAATCAACCCGTAGACGTTTATGGCATGTCTGGCAAGGGGCTGTGTGACTCGCTGAACCATCCCTGGGCTTGTTTCCATGGAGGGGGCTTTGACTGTTAGCATGACTAGGTTGTCATAGCTGCTAACAGCTTTCCCAAAACCTGTTGAGACGACCCATGAGTGTAGCCGCCCTAGAACCTTACTCCCATTTAACACATACAGCACTATAGACTTTGGTTCAGAGCCCATAGAGATTACCCTGCCACCAGCAGAATAGACAGTATCTAATAGTTCACCTATAGCTTTATGTGAACCATTTATGTTGCCTACTACAGTTATCATGGTAACTGGATCATCAAGAGCTTCAATATCCACATTAAGAAGAGATTCTCCATCTATTACTGTGCCTTTATCTTCATGGTCTAGGCTGGCTATGCGTATGGGAACACCATCAACCTTATAGCGCAGCGCCTTATAGTGTAGGAACTTCGCACCCCCTACACTAAGAGCTAACGCCTCCTCTGAATCTAGGTTAGTAAGTGGCACAGCGTCAGAAAACTTGTCTGGGTCGCTTGAGAAGACTTTACCTACATCCTTCACCAACACAACCTCCTTTGCCCTAAGAATACTGCCAAGAAGCACGGCAGTAGTATCGCTACCACCCCTACCTAGCGTCGTGGTCTTACCATCCAAAGTCTTACCCACGAAGCCGCAGACCACCGGAACCTTACCAGCCTCAAGAAGGGGTTTAAGCCGCTCTTTAACAAGCTTTTTCGTTTCTTCATAAAGAGGGTTGGCATCTAGATGGTTTGAATCGGTTAAGATGGGCCAGTAGGGCGAATCCGGTTCTACAACTACAGCATCCAACCCAACCCCTTGAAGCGCGGCAGCAAACAACCTAGCGCTTGTCCGCTCACCCATAGACGCAACCTCATCAAGCATTTCCGCGGTGATATTTGGATTCGCTTTTCGTGCAGTTAAAATAAGAGAGTCAGTCACCCCCCGTAAAGCTGAGACTACTACTATAACGCTAACACCCTTCGAGCAAGTGTCTTTCACCCTTTCCGCTGCTTTCTCAATGTGTTCGCTGCTGTCCAGTATAGAACCTCCGAACTTGAAGACTATAACCTCAACCATAAAGAACACCCACTTATAGGTCGGTTAAATCGATACAAGAGGCAAATAGCTGATTTGTACGGTGGTTTAGAGTGTGTAGTTAGTGAAAAGGTAATCACACTCTGTGTAAAGTCGATCGCCTCGCACTACTCCTCCACCTTGTATGCGGTGCAAGTGTGCGGTATATAAGTTCTTCTGCTTAAACTGTGGATACCGTTAAAATAAGGTCACCTCCGCTGGAACTCTTCTCAGACTCTCGTGCCTCCTGAGGTGGTTATACCAGAAGGCGAAGAG
>CALJAQ010000034.1 GCA_938029515.1 uncultured Nitrososphaerales archaeon | reverse complement strand
AAGAGGAATAGCATTATGAAGCTGCCTAAGCCGTGCGTGTAGATCTTGCGTAAACTAACTCCTAAATCTTTGAATATTTGGTATCTTCCTGCATAGCTCGTCAACGCATATACTGCCAGCGCCAGGATCACACCTCTGTATGCTTCTGGTTGGTTCACACCTATGAAACCTAGTAGAGCAGCAAGCAGCCCAGCAGATACTCCTGCAGCAACCCTGAGCCAATACAGTTTATCTAAAGGGGTCAAGCAGCGCCACTCCCAAACGCCACCTATATATCTATTAACCCCTTTAAGTAGAGTTTGTTGGAGCTCTCTGGAATCGAGCTTACAAGAGTGGTTGCTGAGCTTAACGCTGCACTCAACGACTACTATGTAAATAGCATAGGCTCTATCGATGATACAACTTGGCTTATCAGGCTGCACCACTCAACCAACCCAGAGAAGAGGCTCATCATCTCACTAACTAAGGGTATATGGCTAACAAATTACGAACTACCGACAACCCCTCCAGATGCATTTCTAGTAGGTCTCAGAAAATATCTTCTTAGAGGGCGCTTCATCAAAGTAGAGCAGCCGGATGTTGAGAGGCTGGTCAAGGTCAGGTTTATGGTTGACGGAGTGGAAAGAGTGCTTGTAGCAGAGTTCTTTGGAGGGGGGAATCTACTGGTTCTTGATGAAGAAGGGTGCATACTAACCCTACTTAAGAAGATAGATGTAAGGCATAGAAAACTGGCACACGGTTTAAAATATGTGCCCCCACCCCCTCGAGGCAGAAACCCCTTTACAGACCAACAGAACATCTTAAATGGGGTTGAAAACACCGATTTAGAGGTTTCAAGATACCTTGGTAGAGAGCTCGCTTTATCACGTAAATACGTGGAGGAGGTTTTACGTAGATCTGGGATCGACCCTAAAGCTCGAGGTCTTACAGAAGAGCAGAAGGCTAAGATAAGCCTTGAAATTACTAATCTAAAGGATTTGATCTTAGGTGCAGATTCTAAGCCTACCCTACTACTCAAAGATGGTAAGCCGGTAGACGCTTCTCCATTCAAACTCACACTTTACTCTGGGAGAGATTGTAGGCACACAAGCAGCTTCATCGAGGCTGTAGATGAAGTTCAGACCGTAAGTCTACTTGAGGAGATTAAGGGGAGAAGAGAAGAGCCTATTCAAAGGAGAATAGAGGAGTTGAACAGAGCACTCGATACACAAGCAAAGACTAAAGTAAAGTTAGAGGAGCAGGCGAAAAGACTACGCGAGATCGCCACAGCTCTAAGAAGAACATCTTTAGAAGTCAGAGATCTACCTACATTTCTCAAAACACTTGGTGTCGAATTTACAGAGAGCATGGACGAAAACATAGAGGTTAAGAACTTTGCTGAGCCGATTCGGCTTGTGAAAACATCATCTCCAATGAAAGCTGCTTCAAAATTCTTTGATGCGGCTAAGGCTTTAGAGGCCAAGATAAAGGCGATTGAAGATGCTGAGAGAAGACTCTGTGAAAAGAAGACGCTTCTACTCGTTGAAGCCGCTAAAGAAGGAGCCAAGCCTATAAAGCGTGTCAGGGAGAAGAGGTGGTTCGAAAGATATAGGTGGTTCTACACGTCAAAAGGGTTGCTAGCTGTTGGAGGTAGGGATGCCGCTTCAAACACAGCGATACTCAGGAGACACCTACACGAAGATGATCTAATATTCCACGCAGATATACATGGCTCACCCTTCTACATACTTAAAGGCGGCGCAGAAGCTGATGAAGAGAGCATAAGAGAGTGCTGTGAAGCGGTAGCAGCATACAGTTCAGCTTGGAGGGGTGAGCTCTCAGCTGTGGACGTCTACTGGATAAAACCTAATCAGCTTAAGTTCACAGGCCCCTCTGGCACATACCTACCAAAGGGCGCATTCTTAATAGAGGGTGCGAAGAATTGGGTGAAGAACGTGGAAGTGTGTGTTGGGGTTGGGCTCACCATTTTAGATGGAGAAGTTATAGTGGTTGGGGGGCCTCCTGCTGCGCTTAAAGCGAATAGCGTAGCGTATGCGACGCTAATTCCAGAGAAGGGTAAGGTGAGTGATACCGCTAAGCGGGTTAAGAGCGAGTTGATTAAAGCGGTCGGCCGGGAACTAGGGTTGAGGGTTAAAGAGATACCTCTAGACGACTTCATAAGAGTTTTACCTAGTGGAGGAGGGAAGATTGCCTCAATAAATAGAGGTGAGCAAAAGTCTTAAGAAAGAGTAGTTAAGCTATGAACTTGGTTGGATAACGTTGGCGTCAGAGCCTATGATCAGGACTAAGATCCTTGTGAGGGAAGTCATGAACAGCCCGGTAATAACATCAGATGTTGATGAGTCGGTTAAGGATGCTGCTAAGAAGATGGCTCGCTTCAAGATAGGTAGCGTAATAGTCACCAAAGACGGTAGGCCTCTAGGGATAGTTACTGAAGGCGATATTGTGAGGAAGGTTGCGGCAGAAGACCTTAAACCCAGCAAAGTTAAACTCAGCGACATCCTCTCCAAACCTCTACACACCATAGACGCTGGAAGTGATGTAACCGAAGCTGCGAAGACTATGCGCAGACTCAACGTGAAGAAGCTTGGCGTCACATATAAGAACGAACTTGTGGGCATAGTGACTACATCAGATCTGAACGCGGTCACACCTGAGCTCGTAGGTCTATTATCAGAGAAGGTTAGAATCACCACTGGTGAGTCGCTGAGGGTAAGAGGGCCGCTAGCAGGATACTGCGACTCGTGCGGCGAATGGTCAGATATGCTTGTTGATGTGGATGGAAGGTTTCTATGCGAGGACTGTAGAGCTGAAGCTGTACATGAACCAGCAGAAGCCCCTGAGTAAATAGCTGCGTGTCATTATGCTCAAAGTCTCTGAATACATGACACCTATTGTGGCTATAGCTTCTCCTCAAGATACGCTCGCAACTGTTAGAAACATTATGCTTAGAAGGCGCGTTGGAAGGGTTCCAGTCGTTGATGGGGGTAGGCTGGTTGGTATAGTAAGCCGAACCGATTTAGCCTTAGCTTTAAGACCTAATGGCCCTGCTTGGCGCCGTAGGCCGCTTGAATACACCACTGTATGGGAGATTATGTCGAAGCCTGTTTTGACCATCTCTGCAGATGAGTCAATCTCTAAGGCTGCTGAAATCATGTTGAGTAGCCGCGTTACAGGGCTTCCGGTGTTGGATGGAGAGGAGATCACTGGGATGATTACTACAAGCGATTTAACAAGGTGCCTTAAGGAGCACGGAGACCCGTCTAAGAAGGTTAAGGATTATATGTGTGTAGAGGTCGCTTTGGTTAAGCCCCTGTACCCCATTAGTCGAGTTGTCAAGATGTTAGTGAACACAC
>CALJAQ010000033.1 GCA_938029515.1 uncultured Nitrososphaerales archaeon | reverse complement strand
CTACCACTATGATGTCGTGGTTTTGCTTGTAGCTTTTGACTATGCTGCTACACTTTAGGATACGGCTACCATCAGCTAGAGATGAGCCTCCGAACTTCATTACGATCTTCATCCATACCACCTTTGACTCATATGATATTTAACTTCGAGCAGATCTCTTAAGATCGCGCTCGCTGTCTCCATGCCGCCAGCACCCTTACCTATTATTATTTCGTCACCAGCATACTGTGAAACAAATCTTACAGCATTCAGTGTACCAGATATACAGAGTGGGTCACTCCTATCTATCAGCCTAGGTTTAACGTCAATCCTCTCCGCCACTCTACCAACAAGCTTCACACTTTTACCCTTCCTCTTCGCCCCCTCAACCTCGCTCTTCGTAACGTGAGTAATACCCTCCACAGTCAGATCTTTCAATGTGACCTCTCTCCCCATAAGCCAATTCGCTATAATCACGGTCTTACACGCAGTGTCCCAGCCTTCAACATCAAGAGTTGGGTCTGCCTCAGCATAACCCAGCTTCTTCGCATCCTCCAAAGCCTCGTTAAAGCTCTTACCCTCAGCCTCCATCGAGGTTAGTATGAAGTTTGTTGTACCATTCAATATCCCCTCCACCATAACCAACCTGTCAGAAGCTAAACACCTTTTCCCGAAGTCTAGAATAGGGGTGCCTCCACCTACTGTACCGCTAAAGAGTAGAGCCACGTTGTTATACCTAGCTAACTCAACGAGCTCGGGCAGCGCTAAGGCCAATGGACCCTTATTAGTCGTTACAACATTGCGCTTAAGCTTAAGCGCAGCTTCGATATGTGATAAACCAGGTTGTCCAGTCTTTATGTTAGTCGGTGTAGTTTCGACCACAACATCCACATCCAACTCTGAGATCAGATCCAAGGCTGAAGCGTTCCTTATACCGTGTTTGGAAGCAGCTACTGTTCCACCACTACTCTTAGCATCCAAGACCTCTGCTAGATCGAGCTCCGGGCTGGCTACAGCTGCCCCTCCTTTATCTACAACCCCGACGACTCTGGTATTTAGACCGTGGACCTTCATCAATTCACTTCTCCTAGCTAATACAAGTTTAGCAAAGCTCTGCCCGACTACACCAAACCCTATGAGCAGGATGCGCATATCAGCACCACCTTTTCACGTAACCCCTATTATGCTTTAAAGCAAACCTAAATAACGGTTAACTCACAGACCTAAGGTGAGATTGCTTGGGTGTGGACAGCGTAGCCGTTAGAGCACCTGCCTCAAGTGCGAACCTAGGACCTGGGTTCGACATCTTCGGCTTAGCGTTGAACGAGCCTTATGACGTTGTGAAGGCTACAAAGATTGGTGATAGGGAGTTAGTGGTTAAGGTGAAGGGAAGGTTCAGCGAAGGCGTACCGGAGAAAGTTGAGGAGAACTCAGCTGGGCTGGCTGCAAAAGCTCTTCTAACCGACTTCGCTATCAAAGAAGGTGTGCTTATCGAGGTTGAGAAGGGTGTGAAGCCTGGGATGGGGCTTGGTAGCAGCGCGGCTTCCGCTGTAGCAGCTGTTTACGCGCTCAACAAACTCTTCAGCCTCAATCTGAGTAGGCGCGACTTGATTATGTTTTCAGCGCAAGGTGAGAAGGCGTCGGCTGGGTCTGCACACGCTGATAACGTTTCAGCCGCACTCTTAGGAGGTTTTGTAATAGTCAAACCACACTCCTACGAGGCACAATCTATAGAGCCTCCTAACAGCCTTGCTCTCTGCATAGCTATGCCTGATGTTAAGCCCCCTGCTAAAAAGACTGGTGTGGCTAGAAGCATTTTACCCCGCAGCGTAAGTCTGATTCGAGCTGTTCATAACACATCCATGGCGTGCTGGATGGTCGCATCGCTTACAAATGGTGATGTCTCTGAATTCGGTAGGGCTATGGAGGATCTTATCGTTGAGCCTAGAAGGGCTAAGATGGTACCTGGCTACTCAAAGGTTAAGAGGCTCGCGTTGGAAGCCGGGGCTGCAGGTGTTGTAATAAGCGGCGCTGGGCCTACGATGCTTGCTGTAGTGGATAAGAAGGCTGTTAAACCTGAGGCTGTAGCTGAGGCTATGCGTCGAGGCTTCGAATCAGCCGGTTTAGCTTCACAATGCTTTGTCACATCACCTGGTAAGGGTGCTTCTACAGTTTGAGCAGATTCTACTTTTCCTGCATAGGCTGCGGGGCTACCTTCCCATTAACCGAAAACATCTATAGCTGCTCTAGATGCGGAGACCTAATTCAAGCAGAGGTGCTTATAGATGAAGTTAGGGAGGAGGTAGATTTTAGAGCGTTAAAGAAGCAGCCTATATCAGTCTGGAGGTATGCACCTCTTCTACCTATATTAAATACTTCAAAATTAATCACTCTACACGAAGGTGGGACTGGGCTGCATCACTGCCGCAGACTAGGCTCGCTGATAGGGCTAGAACACCTTTACGTGAAAAACGAAGGAGAGAACCCAACAGGCTCATTTAAAGATCGAGGCATGACTGTAGGCATAAGTAGGGCGCTGGAAGTGGGTGCAAGAAGCGTCATCTGCGCTTCAACAGGCAACACCGCAGCTTCCCTTGCAGCCTACGGTGCTAAAGCCGGGCTAAAGAGAATTGTCCTGATACCTTCTGGCAAGATAGCATATGGCAAGCTCGCTCAAGCAATAGTCTACGGCGCGCAGATAGTGCAGATTAAGGGTAACTTTGATGAAGCCTTAAATATAGTCTTTAAAATCTGCAGTAGGAATAAGGAGGTTTACCTTCTAAACTCCGTCAACCCCTTTCGCATCGAGGGGCAGAAGACCCTCGCATATGAAGTCTGCGACCAGCTGAATAGACACCCTGACTACTTCATCATACCTGTCGGGAACGCGGGAAACATAAGCGCGGCTTGGAAGGGCTTTAAAGAATACTACAACTTTGATCAAATCAAAGCGAAACCTAAGATGGTTGGGGTTCAAGCAGAGGGTGCAGCACCCATAGCTGAGGCGGTGGCTAAAAAGAGCCTAAGCATAACACCAGTCAATAAACCTGAAACCGTAGCCACAGCTATAAGAATAGGCGCACCAGTAAGCTGGAAGAAGGCGTTAAGAGCGGTCTACGAGTCACACGGCACAGCGTTAACTGTAAGCGATGATGAAATACTTGAAGCACAGAGCCTACTAGCGAGGCTTGAAGGGCTTTTTGTAGAGCCTGCAAGCGCAGCACCTATAGCTGCGCTGAAGAAGTTGAAGGAGGAAGACTACTTATCTAGCGGAGATTTTGTGGTCTGTGTCGCCACTGGACACGGGCTTAAAGACCCAGATGTCATAAGTAGGCTTTATGAGAAGCCAGTTGAAGTCGACGCTGAGGTCAGCAGCATAGAGCGGCTACTAGGCTTCGCAGAAGAGGCTCGAGTCCATAGCATATAAAGTAAATCTAAAGCTTCATTTACACACCTATCTTTCCTTGAGCGGATGTAAAGTACGCTATGTAAGGATGCTTAGATGCATACTCTACTTCAGCCAAGGCGAGCTTACCCCAAGCTGATGACGCTACATCAGCATCGAATAAGAGTTTAAAGTAGAGCCAAGTGAAGTCGTCAGGCACTTCATATAGGTTAGAGTCGCCTAACACCAGCAGCCTCCCCCCTTCATTTGAAGTATATGCGGCCATAGCAACACCAGAGGAGCCTGGTATATCAGGATTCTGAACAGCGGCTAAGGGTATGCTAGCTTCATCTAACATGAGTGTGAGTGCTGAGTATAGTGGCACAACATCTCCAGATTTTAGCTGCCCTATGCTGGTAAAGGGTTTCAAGAAGCCGTCTATAAGATTCTGGCGTGCTTCTAGATCGAATTGCGTTAAAGAGGCGGATTCAAACCCTACATCTAAGTGTATGAGCAGGCCGAGACCATTTTTGAGAATGGATGGTAGCAGACTTCGCCTATAATTATGAAGCTCGGCGTCGTGCAGCACCACCACATCATATTCACCAGATATGAGGGTAGACCAAGGATCATCTTCACCCTTATCGTAAAGTGTTTGCCAAAGTGAATCTACATCCACACCATTCTCTGAGAGGAGCATCCACCACATAAAGACATCCAACCCTTGAAATGAACCACCCCAGAGGCGCTCAGCATCCTGCGGGTAGTAGACGCTGTTTTGGATTAAACCTTGAAAGACGTCGTCAAAGACCATCTTGGTTTTAGGGTGCTTAACCTCTATAACCACCTCAGTTGAGGTTAAAATCGTATAACCATTCTTCAGCAGAACCTCGCCGCGATACACCCCTATTCTCGCAGATTGGGGGATGATGATCTGTAGGGCTGCTGAGGCGAAGCTATCCACTCTTCCTATGTTCACCAAATAACCATTACTATACTCATATCCGTAGTTGTAGAGGTAAGGCACCGGATCGACGCTTCCACCAACCTTGTGATGAAGGGTTAAAGGCGATGCGTCAGAAAATGAAGCTAAAGCAGAAATTCAAAAAGTTATGAGATATGATTCATTAAAGGTTTCTTAATCTCAAAATATCAAAATGAGGTGCCAAATCAGTCTCCTGAGCACCATCCACCTAAAGAGAAGATGCTCAAGGAAACGATTTGGCATTTTTTTAAAAAAATTTGAGCCACAGTTAAAATTTTTCTGAGATTAAGCCACCTTTAGTATTTGTTTGAAATACCATGTGCAATCACATTTATTATGTCAAATCCAAAAACAGTTG
>CALJAQ010000032.1 GCA_938029515.1 uncultured Nitrososphaerales archaeon | reverse complement strand
GAAGACCTAGAAACATAGACGATCTAAAGTTCCTTAAGAAATCTGGTGTAGACTGCCTCATACGACTAACAGACATAGATGAAACCACGGTATCACCAAAGGATATCTTGGAAGCCGAATTAGAAGACTACCACGAACCAGTGCCAGACTACTGCCCACCTTCACAAGCCCAGATAGACCGCTTAGTGCGCTACATAGACGCAAAGGTGAAAGAGGGAAAACGTGTAGCAGTCTCGTGTAGAGCTGGGGTAGGTAGAACTGGCACACTCTTAGCTTGCTACCTCATATACAAAGGCTTAGACTACGAATCAGCTTTAGCAGAGGTTAGGGGGAAACGCCCAGGTTCTGTAAAGACTCTCCAGCAAGAGAGCGCAGTTAAACGCTACGCTTTAAGGCTAAAGGGTGGCTAAAACCATAAACATAGAGTTTAACCTAGCCTCTCCTCTGAGGGGTACTTGATTGAGCTGGAGGCTACTATAGCTGTTACTGTCCTCTCAACACCCACAACCCCCCTTATCTGCTTCACCACAACATTCCTAAGCTCATCCATGCTTCGAGTACTAACCTTAGCTATTAGATCAAACTCCCCATAGACTACATCAACCTCCTTGACACCATCTACCTTCAAAAGCGCATCAAAGATCTTTGATTCAGCGCCTGCTGTCACTTTTATTAACACATATGCGGTGGGCACAGCATTAGGGTGGCTGCGGTTGGAGAAAACTTCTTCGCTTTTGAATATGGGCTTCGACAAACGTCTACTATGACGCTGGAGGCTGCCCTCTACCGCGAACCACTTCATCGATCTTAACCTGAAGCTCCTTTATATTCTCCCTTATCCTACTCTCCTGCCTACTTAAAACAAGCATCCTAGTGTTAGCTAACTCCTTCTTCTCCTCAAGCTCCTTCAACAGGTCGTCACGCTTAACCCTAATCAGCACACTACCAGCAGATTTATACACAGGCTCGTCTTGATTAGCCTTCCTAAGCTCCTCCAACGCCTTCTCAACTTCAGCGGCTTCAAGCTCAACCTGCTGCTTCTGAACAAGGATTGCTTGAAGGCTTTGCTGAAGCTGCTCAAAGCGTGCGAGCTGCTCTCTTAGCCACGGTGGTATCTCTTGGCTAGCCATTTCCACCTCTACTCCTTAAATGCATGTTAATTAAGTCTTCGCATATAAATGAAAGTGGAGCGCAAGCAGAGACATAAAGGATTGGAAAGTTAGCCAAGGTTAGACTAGAGGGGTATAAAGATGTAGAATCTAGGTAGAGCACGTTATACTCGCTAAACTTTTAAACAATAAAATAAAAACCACGTGATATGGGTGCCTTAGCCGTCGAACGTGAAGTCTTCTTAAAGAAGCCTAGAGTAAAAGGCCTGGCTTTAGCAGCAATATTAGCAGCGCTTACTGCTGCAACGGGAGGCATATCTCTGCCTCTACCATTTACACCCGTACCTATAACCCTCCAAGTATTCTTCGTCTACCTCTCCGGATGCCTAGCAGGGCCTGTTTATGGCGCTTTATCGATGTTACTTTACTTAACTATAGGTGCCTTAGGTCTACCCGTCTTCTCACGTTTTGGAGGCGGCTTAGGGCATATAGTAGGGCCTACTGGAGGCTACCTTCTTGCTTTCCCATTAGCCGCTCTACTAAATGGGTTGATTACGTTGAGACGTTCAAAGTCATTGGCAGGAGAATATGGAAGGGTGTTATGTGGGATGCTGAGTTCGCTGGCAACTATCTATTTGATAGGGGTTGCTTGGCTCTCAACCTACTTGCATAGACCATTCATGGACGCCTTTCTTATAGGTGGGCTACCTTTCATACCTGTAGATCTTTTGAAGATGGTGGTTGCGGCACCAATATCAGTAAGGTTAAGAAGGAATCTAGCTAGTATACTAGGTTAAAGCGGTGCCACATAGTTATGGCTAAAGCTGGGAAGCTAGGTAAACTGATGATATGTCTAGAATCGACTGCGAGCACACAGGATGTTGTAAGAGATGCTGCGCTAAAAGGTATGCAAGAGGGTTTCACAGTAGTTGCTAAGCAGTTAGAGAGTGCACGTGGAAGAATTGGTAGAACTTTCTACACAACCAAAGGCGGCCTATACTTCAGCCTACTCCTTAGACCAAGACTCAAATATTCAGAGATTCAAGCACTTCCACTAGCTTTAGGGGTTGCTGTAGCGAAAAGCATCGAGGAGGAGGGGCTTAAGTGCGCTTTAAAGTGGCCAAACGACTGCCTAGTAAACTTAAAGAAGGTCGGCGGGGTTCTTATAGAATCTGAAGGCGTAGGTGATAACCTACTTTATGCGGTTGCTGGGGTTGGTCTAAACGCAAACATATCGCTTCAGCAACTACCGGAGGCGCTGAGAAGCGAGGCTACAACTCTTCAACACGAGCTTGGCCGTCCAGTAAGCCTTCAGCATCTTCTACAGCGCATATTAGCCCATTTTGAGTTGTTATATGAAGATCTCCAACAAGAAGGTCCAGCTTTGACTATTAAAGAGTGGTCTAAGCTTGACTTACTTACAGGTAAAACGGTTAAGATTGAACAGTTAGGTAGAGTTTTCGAAGCGCGAGTAAAGGGTGTGTCGAATGAAGGTCTGCTAATTGTAGAGTGTGAGCAGGGTTTGGTGAAGGTGAGCTCAGCGGAGAGCACGATTCATATCACTTAGCAAATCAGCATATAAAATTCTTAAAAGAGAATAAATCTTGAATACAGCATAGCGTATCTTTACAATCGGTAAGACCCTAGATCAAAAAGAGGGTGTGTGACATCCTCCTTCTTATCGATACTTTGAATTCTGATCTTTTTAAGAGGGTCTACAAGTATCTTCAGGATGTTGTTAAGATAAGCCGTTGAGTATCACCCAGTTGTATA
>CALJAQ010000031.1 GCA_938029515.1 uncultured Nitrososphaerales archaeon | reverse complement strand
GTACCTATTATAATCATCTTAAACTCTGATAGATCGATCGCCTTTAGGAGTATAGGTCTTACTAAAGATGTTGAGCTAATGAGAATGTTCTCAAACTTGGGTGTTTTAAAAACAGACGTAAGAAAAGAATCGTTAGAGGAGGTTGAAGAAGCGGTGGCGGTTTACGTTGAAGACGGCCTTGAGGTGCCGCTTGTTCAACGCCTAGCAGAAGGCTTTAGACAAAGATATCCTAAGATAAGCGTAATCGTCCTCTGGCCTAACTGCTGTGGCCCAGGTAAAATCTCTTGGGCAGCTGATGTCATAACAGGTTCGGACATGACTCTTTTAACAGAGTTAAGGGCTAAAGGTAAGCTGAGAATAATTAAAGAAGCCCCTTTTGACTACTTTCCATCTTGGGCAAAAGATAGTGAAGGATTCTGGGTTACTCAAGGCATAAAGGTAGATGTTCCTGCATATAATGGGGCTTTAGTTGGTGAGCCACCCTCTTCTTTGCTGAATATGGTTCAGCTAAGTAACCAAGTTGTATTAGGTAGACCTGATTACAGTATGAAGAGCTCACCTTTTGTAGCGTTGACTCAACTCTATGGTGCGGATTATTGGCTTGGCTGCCAAAATTCATCCATATTGGTAGTTCCTTTGCTTAAAGTAGCGGATGTACTTGCGTCTGGAGATAGAGCTTTAACACCATTTCTCCCCCTCTCTGAATACGTTAGGGCTAGAAGTTTGAACGAAAATGTGCTTTACTATGTGCCAAGAGAAGGGGTCTTCATCAGGTTAAGCTGGATAGCTTTAGCTGCAGATTCGCCTCATCCAAAGGCTGGAGAACTTTGGCTGCGCTATGTTCTATCTTATGAAGGGCAGGTGATGAGGCAGAGTATCTATTTTGATCTATCAGCTCGTCTGGATGTAGAAGGTGAGCCTAACTTTGATAAGATCTTGAGCGCTATAAAAAGTAATAATGTTATACAACCAGTCTGGTCTTCTTATGTTAGCGACCTAGAGAGGCAGCTGACATTCTTCAACGAGCTGCTTCCTAATAACAAGCCATAATTAAAGAAAAACTTTTCAGAAGATACAGGTCTTAAATAAAAGTATTAGTAGTAAACTACAAGTTTCGCTATTAAACGAAGCTTTTAATATCAGTTGTATTTGGGGTTTGTTAGTGAGCATCGGTGCAAGAGCATATAACATTGATACTTGGTGGTCTTCTTCTAGGTGGAATCTATTCGATGATAGCTTTCGGTTTAACCCTTACATTTGGCGTCTCAAGGATTCTTAATGTGGCTCACGGCGACTTTCTTATTCTAGGAAGCGTAATAGGGTTGATGTTGCTTGATCTATTAGGGTTAAACCCGTTCCTTGGACTTGCTATAATATCTCCCATCTTTTTTGTAGTTGGTATGGCTTTTGAGAGAGGTCTTATAAGAACCATTGTGTCAAGGACTGCTGAGAAGGCTCTTGCTGCCTCTATCGTCGTGACAGTAGGGCTTTCTATGGCTATAGAAGACTCTACAGCCTACTACTTGGGTCAAGCTGGGGGTTGGGCTGGTGGGCTGGGATATATCTCCATACCATATAATCTGCCAGCAGTAGCGGTACTAGGCTACTACCTACCAACTATAAGAGTGCTAACCCTCATTACCATCGTAGCTATAGCGCTTTTGATGTGGCTTGTGGTAACAAGAACTTACTTAGGTAAAGTTATTAGAGCAACAATACAGGATAGAGAGACAGCTATGGTTCTAGGGGCTGATGTCGGTGTGACTTCAGCTGTAAGTTTGGGGATAGGCATAACCTTAGCAGCTATAGCAGGAGTCTTCTACGCTATGATAACTAGCGTTTCACCGTTTGCGGGACTAGGTTTAACTGTTAAAGCACTCACTATTGTGATACTTGGTGGCTTAGGCAGCCTATTTGGCTCAGTCTTAGGTGGGCTCATAATAGGGCTAATAGAGACCTACGTAGCATACTACGCAGGAACCATTTGGGCCGCTCCAGTAGCAATACTGATATTGATAGTAGTCTTACTGGTAAGGCCAAGTGGTCTATTTGGAAGGAGAGTTGAAGAGGTTAGAAAGTAAATGGTGGGTAGGAAAAAGAAGGTTTCGTTAAAAGCATTACTTCTTTTAATAGTTACGCTGGCTGTATTTGCTGCGCTAGCGCCTGTGATGTCGCCTTATCTAAGAGTGGTCTTTGTCTTCCTTTTCACATACATAATCTTAGCTGAAAGCTACGACATATTCAGTGGGTACACAGGCTACTATAATCTTGGGCATGGCGCATTCTTTGGGTTAGGCGCGTATATCTTTGGTGTGCTGGTAGGTGGTGTCAGAGGAGGTTATTCGCCGGTTCTAACGAATCCTTTACCCTTGCCTGTAGCAATAGTAGCAGCAGTTGTAGCCGCAGTAGCATTCGCAGCAGCCATAAGTGTACCATATTTCAGATTAAGGGGTGCGTACTTCGCAGTAGCATCGCTGGGGTTAGTGCTTCTGGTCTACTATTTAGCAAATAACCTACGCAGCTTCACGGGAGGGCCAGAAGGGCTTCACTTGCCTGGACACGGAGAGATGTCTTCACTTGAAGCTTACTACTTACTGCTACCAGCAGCTCTAGCTTCAATAGTTGTGAATTACCTTGTATCTAAAAGCAGGCTTGGTCTAGCGCTCTTCAGTATAAGGGAGGATGAAGAGGTAGCTTTAGAATACGGAATAAACACATACCGAATGAAAACGTTAACGTTAGTCATCAGCGCTGCCTTTGCTGGGTATGCAGGAGCAGCCTTCGCCCACGCGATAGGTGTTGTTAATCCTACTGGTATGCTTGGGCTTGAGATCGCGTTGGCGCCAGTAGTTATGACGCTCTTTGGCGGGATGGGTAGCTATGTAGGTGCGCTTATCGGCGCAGTGGTCTTGACTGTCATTCAAGAGGCTCTTTACACCAAAATTGCATACTTTCACCTCTTCACATATGGTGTTCTCCTCTTGACTGTGGGCCTCTTGGCGCCTGGAGGAATAGTTAGGCTAGGTGTATTAAAGAAGATATTTAAGCCTCCTGAATGAAAGGTTAGTAAAGCAAATAAGGTTGTATGCTAAATACTTTGTTAAAATGAGCATTGAAGTAGATTATCACTGGTTGAGTCGAAATCCCTACGCCTTTAAGGAGTATGCTGGGATGTATGTTGCCATTGTAGGCAGAGAGGTTGTTGGCGTAGGGGGGACCGCTGAAGAAGCTTATAAAAAGGCGTTCGAGAAATGTGAAGGCAGGTTTCCGGCAATAGGCTACGTTAGAAAAGGAGACGGTGGGCTCCATCTCCTTACTGGTCAGGCAGGAGGCTAGATTTACACACCTAAGTATACTCGCATCACATATTCATCTGACATGAGTTCTGCTGAACGCCCTGACTTTACGATTCTGCCGTTCTCTAGAATTAGAGTTCTATCACTCATCTTTAGTGTCTGCCTAACGTTCTGCTCTACCAGCAGTACTGTCATACCTTTCCTATTTATGTCCTGTATTAGTTGGAAGACTTGCAGCACAATATTAGGGGCTAAACCTAATGAAGGCTCATCTATCATCATCAGCTTAGGCTCTGACATAAGGGCTCTCGCTATAGCAAGCATCTGCCTTTCGCCACCGCTTAAGGTTCCAGCAAGCTGTGTAGCTCTCTCTTTGAGTATAGGGAAGAGCTCAAAGACGGTCTTTAAGTTATCTTTCATATTGGCTCTAGCTCTCTTAGGTAAAGCGCCTAGCTGAATATTTTCAAGCACGGTCATGTCTGCAAAGATTCTTCTACCCTCTGGCACGTAGCAGATACCGTAGTCAACCCTCTTCTTAACAGATTCTTTTCCTATGTTAGAAGAGTCGAACATAATTCTGCCTGTTGTATGTGGGACAATTCCGACTATAGATTTTAATAATGTACTCTTTCCTGCTCCGTTAGGCCCAATAAGTGAGAGTATTTCCCCTTTTTCGATGTTGAAAGTGACGTTCCAAAGCACCTGAGCTACGCCGTATTTGACACTAAGATCTTCTACGGTTAGAAGTGGCATTAGATCGCCTCTCCTAGGTATGCTTTTATCACGTTTAGGTCGCTTGCCACCTCTACTGGAGCCCCCTCAGCTATCTTCTCACCGTGGTGTATGACTACTACTCGGTTGCAGAGTCCTGTTATGACTTTCATAACGTGCTCTACTATGCAGATTGTTATGTTTCTTCGGCTTATCTCTTTTATCGTATCTATAAATTGTGATAGTTCGGATGGGTTTAATCCACCTGCTGGTTCATCTAGTAGGAGGAGGGAGGGTTTTGTTGCAAGCGCTCTGGCTAGTTCTACAGTTTTACGCTCGAGGATGTTAAGGTTTTTTACTAATTCGCTCCGTTTATCATATAGGTTAAGGAGTTTTAGAATCGATGAGACTTCCTCGATCGCTTCCTCATCGCTTATCTTGTTCATGTGGCCGAAGAATCTGCCGACGAGTGCGTTTTGTAATACAGTCTGGTTTATGAAGGGTTTGCTAAGCTGGTGTGTGCGTGCTACCCCCTTTTTACAGATCTCGTATGGTTTATGTTTTGTTATATCTTCTCCTTTGTATATGATTTTACCTGAGTCTGGTTTTAGTATGCCCGTCACTAGATTAAAGACGGTGGTCTTTCCGGCTCCGTTCGGCCCTATCAGCCCTAGTATATCGTTTTCTTCGATTTTGAACGACAGTCCGTTTACTGCGATTAATCCTCCGAAGCGTTTTGTTACTCTCTCAAGTTGTAGAAGCGTCATTCTACGCCCTTACTGGATGATTTTGTATGTGATATAAGTTTATTGCGTCATTTTACACAATTGGTTTTTCTACAACTATTTGCTTAATTTCTATAGGTTTTTTTGACGCTTCTTTTATGTTTCTTAGGACTTCTATAGCGCCTCGTTTGAGTAGGAATTCGTTATTGCTTCCGCATTTGTATGAGTAGGTGCATCTTGGGCAGCCTGATTCTGAGGTGCATCTGCACCTTTCAACTATTTCTAATGCGCTTCTGTGGGCTTCTTCAAATCTGTCATAGAGTGCTTTTGTGGCGCCGTTTCCTCCTACTGCTCCGTCGTAGATGAAGATTAGTCCTGTTGTGCCTATGCTTATGCCTCCCATATCGTCTGCTGCGCCTCCGGTTATTGGGTTGGTTGCTTCTATCAGTAGATGCTCAGTAGCGTGGTAGCTACTCATTAGTGCATACTCTATTTGATCTTGGTAGTGTTTGAGTGTTTGATTTGGGGTTGGTGCTTTGAAGACTATTCCTTTTGTGTTGAATGTGTAGGTTACTGGTTGCTGTAGTAGAGTCGGTCTGCCTTTTGCCGATGGGTTGTTGATTTCCACGTTTACGTATCCTATTACCTTCTTCTCCACCTTCAACTCGACTCTTTTGACCTCCATACCGTAGATCTGCTTTGATTCGATTACTTGCTTGATGTGTGGCCAATCTTCTTTCAGCGGCCTTGTATAGTAGGGGTAGTGTTGGGGTAGGGTTTCTAGTTCGGCGTAGCTTCTTTCACCATCTATCTTCAGCGCCTTACTTCGGTATCTTATACCTGCTTGCAGATACACAGCTTCTGGGTGAAGCTCTTCCAACGCCTGAGGTAAGGCTCTTTCACCTATCTTTTTATTGTTAAAGATGATTGCTACGCTTTCCCCGCTCCCTCTTATGTTATATGCTGCCAAGATTCTTCTGGCAGCAGCTGCGTCTGGCTTGAATACATCTTTAACTCTGTAGAGCAGCTTTTTTAAAGTTAAGTCCTCTACGATCTGCTTATATTCCTGAAACTCTTTTATGTTGATGGGTTTATCTAAGGCTGCCGCTAGAATCTGTTTTTCAGCGACTGTGGGGTTGTATGGGTCTGTGTATGCCTGCTCTACATCTCTGAAGTAGTGTTCTGGGTTGTTTCGGTAGTATTGGCTTATGGGGTCGTTGTCTCTCAGTAGAAGGTAGATTACAGATTCTTGCCCCCTTCTACCAGCCCTTCCAGCCCTCTGTATGAGCCTATTTACGGGCACAAGATCTGAGACTACTGCGTCTACTGAGCCTATGTCTATACCTAATTCGAGTGTGGGTGTGGTTGAGATGGCTCTGAGGATGCCTTTCCTGAAGTCTTCCTCAACCTTCTTGCGCCATTCTTCAGGCAGGCCTGCTCTATGCACAGCGATGTTTACACCCTCACGTTTGGCGTAGTATGCGTTTAACTCCGCGCTTATGTGTGATCTTGAGAAGATTAGCGGTTTGTACCCTGCTTTAAAGAGCCTTTTTATCGTATCGACTACTAGCGCGCGGTGGCTTCTTAGTGTTGGGAAGAGCATGGCGAAGTGCAGTACGCCGCGCTTTCCTCTCTCTTCTTTTACAGCTTTGAACCTTCTTTTAAATAGGGTTTCGCAGAACTCTGCTGGGTTGGCGATGGTTGCTGACGCCGCTATTATCTGAAGCCTGTTCGCTATTCTTTCGAGTCTTTTTATTATGAAGTGGATATTTGAGCCGAAGGTGCCTGTGTAGACGTGGACTTCATCAACAACTATCATCTTTGTTGTCTGAAGCAGTCTGCTGAAGGCTGTTCTGTGTAGTAGGTGATGGTGTATGGTGTCGAAGTTAGTTAAGATTATATGCGGCGGCTCTTGTATTATCCGCTCCCTCTCTCTTTTCGGCGTATCTCCGTCGAAGAGGCCCACTCTGACACCTACCGCCTCAGCGAGCCTCTTGATCTTTGGTAGCTGGTCACGTGCAAGCGCCTTGGTTGGGTAGATGAAGAGCGCCCTGATCTTAGGCCGCTCGACACGTAAGCCACCTAGCTCGCCACCATCAGTTGAGAGCATATGCAGTATGGGTATGGTGAAGGCTTCTGTTTTGCCGCTGCCAGTTGGCGCCGCTATAACTACATCTTCGCCTCTAATTATGTGTGTGATAGCTTCCTCTTGGAATTTGTAGAGCGTTTTTATACCCACCTGGTTTAACGCCTCTATTAACTGTTGATGTAGGTTAAGTGAAGAGGCCTCATTACCTATGATCGGCTTAGCTTCTTCTATAAGTTTGTAGTAGACTAGGTAGTCTTGGTTTGACTTTAGAGATTCTTCTACGACGGATGGTGTGGTGTACCCTCTGCTTTTGGCTTCGTTGAGTATCTGCTCGACCTCCTCTCTTCTACGGATGAAGCCTTCACGCTCTAAGGTCTCTTCTAACGGCTGATTTAGGTCGATTTTGCCTGTGTCGTAGGCTAGAAGCATCTGTAAGTATTCTTCATCCACGCTTCCTTCTTTGGTGCGGAGTAGATGATTTAACCCACATTTTGAGCAGTAGAATAATGCTCTTCCATCGTATGTTCGTTTCACCTCTAATTTAGATCTGCATCTTGGGCAACGGTACCTTTGCACATTAACATCTTTCTAAGCGTGGTTAATAAGATTAGGCGTAGCATACGGTGAGCTCTGCTGCAACAGATCCACGCGGCTACAAAGAGTCCCATACAGAGGTTGAAGGTGAAAGGAGACTTTTGAATATGATTTTGTTTCTCCATATTTACTTTGCATTTACTTAAATAAGTCTTCTTTTAGCGGTCTGATAATATCCTTAGCTTTACCAGCCCCTTCCTCATATTCGTACCCTCTTACAAGCGCTGCTGGGCACTTCTTCGTCTTACCCATTACCAGCTCTGCTGCTGAAGCGATTTCGTCAGCAACAGCTATCTCAGTGACCTTCAACTCCCTACCATACATGTCGGGTTTACCTCTGTAGTCTAAAATCGGTCTAAGCCCATAAACCCCTATAGCGAACTGAACCTGACCTCTACGCCAAGGTCGACCGTATGTGTCTGTTATGATGACCGCAGGCCTAACCCCACTCTTCACAGCGATCTGCTCAGCGATAACCTCAGCAGAGCGGTCTGGATCCTTTGGTAAGAGAGCGGCGTAACCGGCAGGCAGATTAGATTGATCTACACCAGAGTTAGCGCAGACTATACCGTGCTTAGTCTGGGTGATGATTATACCCCTCTCAGCTCTCAAAACCCTCCTACTCTCATTTAAGATTAACTCCATAACTCTAGGATCTTTATTAAGAGCCTTGGCGAGCCTAAAAGCCTTCTTTGAAGGGTTGATATTACTTAGTTTTACCACCCTCCCCTCAGCCTTAGAGGCAGCCTTAGAGGTGACGACAATGATGTCTCCTTTCAATAGGGTTAGACCGATTTTAGATAGAGCTTCAACAATAACCTCTCCAAGCCTAACCCCTTTTTCAACCTCACCTATACCAGATACAGGGTAGATAGAGAGGGTCAACTCTACCTAAATGAGAGGGTCTGAAGATCTCTCATAGTTTTAAGCCCAGCCTTACTCTTCATCAGCGGCCATATAGAGTTGACAACCACCGCTGCAGTAGCCCTATCACCTTGTATAGCCGGTTTGATGGTCTGATGCACTTCAGGGTTGCCTATTATATGTATGCTATCATACTCCTCCTCAGCCCCAACATACGCTTTGAAGGCAAGGGTTATGCGCGCCTCTCCCTCTACAAAACCTCTTGCGGTCTGCTGAAGCCCAGCCACTTTACCCATTGGTATGGTGTAGTAGGGGCTGCTCACCTCTTTAGAAGCTATTATGGGTTTAGGCTGCTCAGCTTCTATGCGTTCAACCCTCCAACCTATCGAATCGCCTATCAACGCTATAGACTCCTCTAATCCGACGTGTCCAGAAATCTCTTTACCAGCTATCTTCGCGACGAATTCATCTTCAGTCAACCCGGCACCGATCTTCCTCTGAAAGGCCTGCCTTCTATGTGAAGCGTTGATTACACGCTCCACCACTATACTGTGGATCTCTTGACAGACCGCTGTAAGGAGTAAAACCAGTGTATCCATCAAAAACCCTGGGTTTATTCCTGTGCCTAATATACGCACCTTCCTCGCTTTAGCTAGATGATCTAAGTTTTTCGCGAGGGTTGGGTGCTTATAGTATGGGTAGGCGAGTTCTTCGCAGGTTGAGATAAAATTCGCCCCCTCTTTCACACAGTCCACTATCTGCTCATAAACGTCCTGCAGGTACGAGGAGGTTGCGTGGAGCACGAGATCTGGTTTCTCCCCTTTAAGCACTCTGCGGTATTCTGAAGAGACCTTGACACCTATCTTTTTACCACCCAAAACTACCCCAAAGTCTTCGCCAACATACTTAACCAGATCACATGCGCCGACTATCTTTAAACCGCTCTTCTTTGACGCAAGTTTAGCTATCTCTAAACCTATGTCGCCAAGCCCGATGTGGAGAACCTTTAGCTCCTTCAACCCAGTCTTAGCCACCTCTCACACGCTATTTAGACCTATCCCTCAGCTTACAG
>CALJAQ010000030.1 GCA_938029515.1 uncultured Nitrososphaerales archaeon | reverse complement strand
GGTGTGGGTAAAGGTGCTTCTGCTGTGTATGTGTTTTATCAACGTTCTTCTCTGAACGCATACTTGGTCATGGTGGGTCTTGTAGGCTGTAGGTGAGCTCCTTGTAGATGGGGTTGGTATCCTTGTGCCTAGGTAGGTTGGTCTCTGATTGGATGCTACCTTGGTGAAAGGAACTCGGTTGAGAGGCTCTTCAGAGCCGTCAATGATTGGAGCAGAGCATTCCGCGACAACAGCCAGCCAGGGTCCATAACCTCACGAACGCGCCGCTCACCCTACAGCTATTCACATTCTAGTATAACCATCTGAGAAAGCATGAGTCTAAGAAGAAAACCAAGAGGTGAGCTTACGGTATCTACTTTAATAGCTTGAAGGTCGCTGTTAGAAGTCTATTCGGAGATAAGACTGAAGAAGTCTTAAGAAGTTCTTCTCTTCGCGCTTCGGATAAATGGGTATAAGTGATGTAGATGGCCATCTTTTGGTAAGCACATACCAGCTAAAGCATAGCGACTTACCTTTTATCTGTATATAATCCACGAACCCCACCGTCTTAAGCAGTTCTTAGAGGGGAAGCAGCTGTTTAATAACGAGATCCTTATGTTGAATTGATGAAAAAGAGCATAAAAGGCTTATCAAGCCTTAAGTCTCGGATGAGCTGCTCAAGATCAGCCTATACCTACTGTTTTTCCAAGATACTTCATTCAAAGCCTTGTTAAATAGCTCTTTATCTTTGTCGCTGACCTCTCTAAAGACTCTAGCTGGTGAACCAAATGCAACAGAGCCTTTTGGTATCCTTGTGCCAGCGGTAACTAAACTGCCTGCGCCGATTATGCTTTCTTCACCTATCTTTGCACCATCTAGTATAACAGCACCTATCCCTATCAGCACTCTGCTTTCAACTACACATCTATGAAGAAGAGATCTGTGGCTGACCAGCACTTCTTCAGCCAGATGACTATCTTCTACAAAACACTGCTCCATGACAACGCTACTACTACCTATCTTTGAAGCGCTGCCTTCACCCTTAACCAAGCACCCGAACCACACAGCAGAATTATCGCCTAACTCAACATCACCTAAAATTCTAGCGGTTGGATCTATGTAAACATCTTTACCTAACCTAGGCTTTTTCCCATTAAACTCTACCAGAGCCAATGAGCCTTAAACGATAAGAGACTCTCTTAAACCTTTTGACTCTAATCTATCTTCCCAAGCTCGTTTAAAATTTTGGTGTAGTCTGGTTCAACTCTGGGGTCATCGGAGACCCAGCTGTATCTCACTACACCCTTACGATCTAATATAAAGACAGCCCTCTTTGAAGCAGAGTAGCCTTTAAGCCCAGCAAAGTCTCTATGTACTATATTGTATTGTTCAACCACTTTACGCTCATAATCGCTTAAAAGTGGGAAGTTAAGCATATTCTTTTCAGCAAACCCCTTCATTGTAAAAGGATCGTTGACACTTATGCCTAATACCACCGCATCCAGTTTATTAAAGTTAGTCATCGAATCTCTAAAGCTGCACATTTCTTTGGTGCAGACAGAAGTAAAAGCTCCTGGGAAGAATGCTAGCACTACTTTCTTACCTCTGAGGTTTCTTAAACTAACAGGTTTCAAGTCGTAATCGATTAATGTGAAGAGTGGAGCTTCTTCTCCTACTTTTGGGGGGTTCATATCACTATTATTTAGCAACAGTAACTTTTAAGGATTTGTAGTATCCTGCTTTATTGAAAAATTGTTCGCCTCAAGCCTTTGACGAAGGGCAGAAACCTTAAGAGAGTTTAGTTTTTCAAAAGTGTCCAGATCTTTATGTTAAACGCTTATTTAGCTATATTTGGGGTGTCTGCTTGATGCGGCTTGCCTGCCTTTAAGCTGGTGGTTTCAGACCCTAAATCCGGTAAATCCATAACTCGTGAGGTTAAAGACCAGCTTGCTCACCCCCTTTTAGGGTTGAAGATAGGTGACGTATTTGACGCTGAAGCTATTGGAATCCCTGGTAAGATTAGGATAACAGGTGGAAGCGATAGGGCTGGGTTCCCCATGCGGGCAGATGTTTTGGGTGGTGTGAAAAAATATGTCCTTCTCTCTAAAGGAACCGGCTTAAGGAAGGTCAGGGAAGGGGGGAGGAGACGTAAGCTGGTTAGAGGCAATACAATAACCGAGGAGATCTATCAAGTCAACGCTGTGCTCGTTGAAGGCGAGTTGGTTAAAGAAGGTGAGGTTCAGCAACCATCCAAATAAGCATACAAAATATATTTAATACCATTGTTAAACCACCTCGCTAAGAGAATGTCAGCTAGAGCGCGTCTAATACCTAGGCAGCCAGAAGTGAACATAGGCACTGCAGGCCACGTAGACCACGGCAAGACTACACTAGTAGAGGCGATAACAGGCATATGGACAAGTGCACATAGCGAGGAGCTTAAGCGTGGTGTAACGATAAGGGTGGGCTACGCAGACGCAGCGTTCTATAAATGCCCTAGCTGCCCCAGTCCAGACAGATACTCTCCTTATCCAAAGTGTCCTAATTGCGGTTCTGAAACAAGCCTCTTAAGAGTGGTGAGCTTCGTTGACTGCCCTGGGCACGAAAGCTTGATGGCCAATATGCTCTCAGGCGCCGCTGTGATGGATGGTGCTATACTTGTTATCGCCGCTAATGAGAATGTGCCTCAACCTCAGACTAGGGAGCATCTGCTAGCTCTACAGATGCTAGGCATGAAGCATATAGTAATAGTACAGAATAAGGTGGAGCTGGTTGATGACCAAAAAGCACTTGAATCATACCACGCTATCAAGAGGTTTACAGCAGGGACGGTTGCTGAGAACGCGGTTGTGATACCGATCTCAGCGCAGAATCGGATAAATATAGATGCTGTGATAGAGGCTATCGAAACACATATACCAACACCTAAGCGGAGCACACAAGCTCCTCCACTTATGCAGATTTTACGTTCATTTGACGTAAATAAACCAGGCGCCAAGGTTCAGGATCTTAAAGGCGGGGTAGTCGGAGGCACTTTGCTTCAAGGTGAACTGAAGGTCGGTGATGATATAGAGATAAGACCTGGGCTGATAGAAGAGAAGGCTAAACCACTATTCACCAAGATTAAGAGTCTAGGCACAAGCGCAGGGCTCGTAAACAGCGTGAGAGCAGGGGGGTTAATTGCGATAGGCACATCCTTAGATCCCGTGCTTACGAAATCTGACTCACTCCTCGGATCTGTTGTAGGGCATCCTAATACACTTCCACCTATTCTAGATTCTTTGAGCATGTGCATTCAGCTCTTTGAAACCGCTGTAGGTTCGCCAGAGTTGGTCAAAGTTGAGAAGATAAAGACTGGTGAAGTTCTAAGGCTTAATATAGGCACAGCCGTCACCTTAGGTAATGTCTCTGCATCTAAAGAAAATACTGTTGAAGTAAACCTTAGACGCCCGGTCTGTGCTGATAAGGGTGCGAAGGTAGCGATTTCTAGGAGAATCGGTGACCGTTGGCGCCTTATAGGTGCTGGTACGATTACTTGAGGATTCAGGGTTGAATGTGGTCTTAGATTCAAGTTTTCTTCTGGAGCTTGTCTCGCGGCCTCTCAAAAGGATAGAAGAGTTAGATGCCCTTTTAGGAGAGGGTGAGCTTGTCGTGTTAGATGTCACTGTAAAAGAATTAAAGAAGCTTGCGTCTGAAAGCGGGGCCAAAGCTAAAAAAGCTTCGGCTGCGCTGGAATACGTAAAGAATCTTAGAAAGGTAAACGTAGCCAATGTAGACTTAGATGCTGACTCAATGATCTTGAGCTACGCCATAAAGCACGGTTCTGCAGTCGCAACCTTAGATCAAAATTTAAGGAGAAGGTTGAAAGCAGCTGGTGTGGTAGTCATCACTTTACGTGATGACAATATATGGGTAGACCAGTGACCGAAACCTTCTTAATCTAAGTTTTTGCAGCAGCGTATAAGGCTACGAAGGTGCGTAAGTTGTTTTACATAGTGGAGTTGAAGGATATTATAAGGGTGCCTCCGTCGAAGTTTGGCACACCGTTAAATGATGTAGCTTACGAAACATTGAAGATAAAATATGAGAGCAGCATGAGCCCAGAATACGGCTACCTCATCTACATAATAGATCTAAATGTAGATAAAGTTGGGAAGATAATACCAGGAGATGGTGCAACTTATCATCACGTAGTCTTTAGGGCCCTTACGTTCTTGCCTAAGCTGCAGGAGATCGTAGAAGGAGAGGTCGTGGAAGTTACCGACTTCGGCGCTTTCATAAGGATAGGGCCGGCAGACGCGCTTTTACACCTCTCGCAGATAACAGACGACTACCTAACCTGCGATATAAAACAGGGAACCATAATTGCAACTCAATCTAAGAGGACACTTTCAGTAGGCTCAAAGGTCAGGGTTAGAATTACAGCTGTAAGCTTGGGGCGCGGCGCTGCTGCTGGAAAGATAGGCGTAACCTGCAGGCAACCATTCTTAGGCGCTTTAGAGTGGATTGAGGAAGATCTAAAGAAGGTTGAATCCAAGCCTGAAGTAAAGCAGGCTGAGAAAAAGGAGAAGCGGACAGAACATGGTTAAGGAATATGCTTGTAGGCAGTGTAAAACATTGACAACCGGCAAGGTCTGCCCGAACTGCCATTCAACAGACTTAACTTCAGAATGGTTTGGTCTAGTCGTAATACTCGATACCGAACACTCGCAAGTCGCAAAGGCGCTAGGGATAAAGGTTCCAGGCAGATACGCCCTCAA
>CALJAQ010000029.1 GCA_938029515.1 uncultured Nitrososphaerales archaeon | reverse complement strand
TCTGATGGTATGCGACAGACCTAATATAGCCTTTTGCGAGAAGGTAGGATACGATAGGTGCCATACCGTGGTACCTTAACCCTCCGGCGTGTATAGGTGGGTTCTTGTAATCCTTACCTAGTGTATACATCTTAAGCAGAGGTGTTGTGCCAGCAGTATCGCCGAAATCGTAGGTATACTTCCCTCTAGTTGTATGAGGGACTGCTTTGGATTCGCAGGCGACGAAGTCTATATCCCTCTTCTTGCTAATCTTCTCGGCAACGAAAGGCAGACAGAAACCTGCGAAGTTTGATCCGCCGCCGATATTTCCAGCCATAACATCCGGCTCCTCCCCTAAGGATTCGAGCTGCTTCTTCACCTCTAATCCTACGACAGTCTGGTGCATCAGCACGTGGTTTAGTACAGAACCGAGACAATACCTTGCCTTCTCATCTCCTAACACATCCTCTATTGCCTCGCTAATGGCTATACCTAGTGAACCTGGGTCGTTCGGATCCTTCTCCAATAGGCTTCTACCAAACTTTGTTCTATTAGATGGAGATGAGTAGACTTCTGCACCCCATGTCTCCATCATAATCCTCCTACCAGGCTTCTGTCTATAGCTGGCCGCAACCATGTAAACTGTACACTTAAGGCCGAAGACAGCAGCTGACATCGAGAGCGCTGAGCCCCACTGCCCAGCTCCAGTCTCAGTGACTACGCGTTCAATACCTTCTTTCTTATTGTAGTATGCCTGTGCTAATGCTGTGTTCGGTTTGTGGCTGCCTGCTGGCGTGACACCTTCCCACTTATAGTATATCTTTGCAGGGGTGTTCAGATACTCTTCAAGCCGCTTAGCCCTTATGAGCGGCGTGGGTCTTGATATCAGCTTATAAGCCTCTAACACTTCATCAGGTATAGGTATGTAGCGTTGCGTCGAAACTTCTTGCGCTACCAGTTCTTTGGCGAATATTCTGAAGAGCTTCTCTGGAGAGACAGGCTTCAACGTCGATGGGTCTAGTGGTGGAGATAATGGTTCAGGCAGATCTGCCTGTATGTTGTACCATTCTGTAGGGATTTCGTCTTGTTGTAAGAAAACTATCTTATTTTTGTCAGAATTTATTTTAGCCAATACGGATCGAAACACCACTTTATTAAACGTCTTATTAGCTTTACCCTAAACTAGTATTTTTACTAAACATCTTCTATTTATCACCCCTATTAGTATTTAGAACTATTTAGATAACATAGTTTAACGCAAAATATTAGATGTGTTGAAACAATGAGCATGTTTTGCTCTCTTAGCGCTTAAATAACCATATTCAAGAATTAAGTGGTATGTGTTATAAGCTCAATAGAAGGGTTAAGCCTGTTGAAGTGTGGCCAAGGATGACTGTAAATGAGCTCGTACTACAGATGGGTGAAGCAGGTGTCTTCATGGGTGGAAATCTGGCTAAGGCTGTTGACATCTATGAGCAGATGGTAAAGGAGGGGGTCTACATCTTTTTGACGCTTGCAGGCGCACTTACACCAGCTGGTATGAGGAAGATCATACTTACGCTCATAAAGAAGCGGCTAGTCAACGCCGTCGTCAGCACAGGAGCCAACCTAGTCCACGACACTATGGAGGCATTAGGCGGAAGCTTCTATCAGGGTTCACCATACCTCGATGACTCTAAACTATTGAATGCTGAAGTGGACCGAATATACGACATCTTAGTTACTGAAAAGGATTTCAGAGAAAAGTTTGATGACCCCCTCTTAGCGATCTACGCAGATATAGATCAAAGACTTAACGGCAGGCTCATATCAATAAACGAACTCCTTATAGAGGTTGCTAAGAGGCTACCTACAAGCGACTGCATAATCAAGGCCTGCTACGAAAACGGGGTAAAGCTCTTCTCACCAACCATCTCTGACTCCGTCTTTGGCCTACAGATGGCTATCTACAATAGGCTACATAAAGGCAACTTACATGTAGATGCTTTTCAAGACCTTCAAGAAATGTGGGATATACGCGAAAGCCACGATAAAGCAGGTGCTATTGTGCTTGGAGGCGGAGTCCCCAAGAACTACGTCTTCCAATCCTTCTTCTTCAGCAGGAAGAAGCTGGACTACGTTATTCAGATAACCCTTGATAGGCCGGAGACCGGCGGTCTATCTGGTGCGCCGCCGGAGGAGGCTGTGTCGTGGGGTAAGGTTAAGCCTGATGCAAATAAAGTGGTTGTTGTTAGCGAGGTTACGGTAGCGCTTCCTATAATTGTGGCAGCGCTTCTTGAGAGGCTTGATAAAAAGTGAGCTACAGCGACCTCTGGCTCACCTCTGCTCCAAATATAAGTAATATCTTGAAAGATCAGACGCCGAAAGTAAGCGTCTTTGGTGTGCCTTTTGATGCAACTTCAACGTACCGCTCAGGTTCACGATTCGCTCCGAATGCTATAAGAGATGCTTTCCTTAACGTCGAGGTCTACTTTAGAGAATTTGATGTCGATTTGGAGAAGGTGTGTATAGAAGATCTAGGTAACCTCAAGCAAACAGGTAGTGTGCAGAGCATGGTGGTGGCTGTGCAGAGGGTTACTGAGGAGTTGAGGCAGATGAATAAGGTACCAGCTATACTTGGAGGCGAGCATACACTCACCTACGCCTCATACGCAGCTATGAAGGGTGCTTCCTTACTCATCTTTGATGCCCACCTCGATTTAAGAGATGAATTTGCAGACCTGAGGCTTAGCCACGCAACCTATCTTAGAAGACTGCTGGAGGAAGAAGCTCCTGCAGAAGCTATAGTTATAGGTGCAAGGGCAGCTTCGAAGGAAGAATGGAAGTACGCTGAGAGGAGAAAGGTGAAGATTATACCGCCTCCTCAAGACACCTCTCTCGAGGAGTATGTGAAGGAGGTTAAATCAACCGTAGGTCAAAAAAGCGTATATGTCAGCGTCGATTTAGATGTCGTAGACCCAGCGTATGCACCAGCTGTAGGGAACCCTGAGCCAGGAGGTTTAACTTCACGTGAGCTGCTCACCGTTTTAACCGCTTTAAAGGGTTGCAGACTCTTGGGCTTCGATATCGTTGAGCTGGCTCCGATTGCAGATAGTGGTTCATCAGCAACCTTAGCAGCCAAGGTTCTTGCTCTTCTCATCGCGCTTGCTTCTATGTGAAGTAGGGTCTCTGGCTCAGTAGGGTCGGTAGGGGTAGGGGTAGGAAGGGTTTACCCTCTGTCTGATTTCGTATAAGGGTTAGCAACTCTTCTACACTCATCTGCTTTACCGTCCTACCTACTCTATCTCTAACCAAGAGCGTATTCGAAGTAGCTTCCTTCTCTCCGTAGACGACGATGTATGGAACCCACTCCTTCTCAGCATCCCTCACCCTCTTCTGCACCGTCTCTTCTCTATCATCAACATCACACCGCACGCAACACTTACTCATATTCACGGCTAAAGCTAGGGTGTCTTCAATATACCTTCCAACTGTAGGTATGAACCTAACCTGAGTTGGAGAGAGCCAGACTGGTAGAGTGGGTGTCTCACCTTTCTGCGCTACCCTATACGCTTTCTCGAGAAGCACGTAGATGCAGCGCTCTATAGCTCCTGAAGGTGAGTTGTGGAGTATAAGAGGGTACTTCATCACACCGTCTTCAGCCATATACTGTATGCCGTAGCGTTTCGCGTTTTCAACATCGATCTGATCTGTAGATAGGGCTGAGGCCTTGCTTAAGTTATCGATAAAGTTGAACTCCCATTTGAAGACGAAGTAGAAGAAGCGTTCGCTCCACATCTCTAGTAGAGCTGGTTTACCTAGGATGCGAACTAATTCTGTGATGAACTGCTTATTCTCATTATAGAAGTCCTCGGTAGCTCTGATCGCGAGCTCATAGTCATCCTTAGTTAAACCTATTCCCGCTAGAACCTTCATTGAGAGCTTGAACCTTTCTACCGCCTCAACCTTAGCTTGATCTAGATCCCTACAGAACGCGTGGCAATCAGGCATCGTGAATGCTCTTAACCTCCTTAAACCGACAAGTTCACCGCTCTTCTCCCTCCTAAAACTGTATCTTGTGAGCTCGTAGAGCCTGAGGGGTAGATGCTTATACGATATCTGAGCATCCTTAGCTATGAGAAACTGACCGAAGCAGGCGCTGAACCTCAGAAAGAGGTCTTTACCCTCAGACCTAACAATATACTGCCGTGCTGGGAATCTGTTAAGGTAGTCAGATAAGGCAGGGTGCTTCAAATCATACATTATAGGTGTTTCAACTTCAACGCCACCATACTCATGAACCATTTGAGAGACATACCTTTCAAGAAGCGCCTTAACCAACCTACCCTTCGGATAAAACCTAAGGTTACCTACGTCAGAGCCAGGTTCGTATCCGACTAATCCAAGCCTACTCATCAGCTCAACATGTGGCGGCTCTTGCTGCACAGCTCTGCTCTTCGCTACTTCGTAGTCTGTTAACTGTTTGAGCTGCTTATGGTCAGTGAAGTCGAATTTGTCTACTGGTATTAGGTTGCCTTCTGCGTCGACTATATACCATCTTGAGACGAGCTTCTCCTCCGCCTTTATAGCTTGTGGAACTGCTTCACTGGTTGACGCTGCTTTAATCGACCTAGACTGCTCGGCAAGTGGATGCCCTTTTACCTTGATGTTGAATGCTTTGTTCCATCCGAAAGGTGCTTGGCTAACCTTTACCCCAAGTGATGTGAAGTCTTCCACCATCTTCTTGATAAGTTTAAGGGCTTGGGTCGGTGGGGCTAAGTTGCTGCTGAGGTGCGCGTAGGGGTAGATGAGTATTTTATCTGCACCTAAGTTTCGAAGCGCCTCGTTTGTTGAAGTAACCGCTTGCGATACTACTCCTTCGTTATCCCCTTCTTCGACCGCTGTAAAGAGCACCACTATGTCCTCAAAGCGGTAGGTTCTCTGCTCAGCTTCTTCAGCGGCTTCAATCTCTCTTCTTATCGGCTCATATTCTATGTAATCTGCGTGCAGCTGCAGTATCTTCATCCCAGCCAGCCTTACAGCTAGCTAAGATTATAGGTTTTCCTCAACGGATCAAATGAACCTCGCCCTATCTAACTCTCTATCCTTCTTGGTAGCCTTCTTCCAAGCTTTATAGTGTTGGCTGCAGAGATAGACTCTTCTACCCTCTCCCATAACCTTAAGACCTGTGCCCAGTACCTTATCCATACTGATAGAGCGTTCAGCGTCTCCGCCGCATCCTTCGACACTACATTTAACACCCCGCTCAACCTTGCCCAAAAGATTCGCCAGCAGGCAGGTTGAACAGACGAATATATAACTTAGAAGTAGGTAAGATGGTGATATGCTCAATAAGCTGCGCCGAATCCTAGAGCCTCTAACAGCGAAGATGGGTGCAGCAGCTGCCAAGACGCAAATACCGCCATCAGGATGGACCGCCTTAAGCCTATTAGCCTCAGTCGCCTCAGCATACTTCTACGCGTCTTCGAGCACCTACCCAGCAGCATACGCAGGTTTCACGCTCTTGATCTCAGGTTTCTTGGATGTAGTTGACGGGGCAGTCGCACGAGCAACCAATAGAGCTTCTAATCAAGGAGCTTTTCTAGACTCAACCCTAGATAGGCTTGCGGAGGTGGTTATATTTACAGGTGTGATGGTAGGTGGATATGCTCCACCACTTATAGTCCTTTTAACACTCTCATTTTCGCTGCTTGTCAGCTACTCAAGGGCTAGAGGTGAGGCTCTTGGTGTTAGAGTATTTGGTGTAGGCGTCGGTGAGAGGGCTGAGAGGATTACCGTCTTGGCCGCACTAAGCATTTTAGGCTTCGTCTATTTAGGCGTGCTCCTAGTCTTAGTGTTAGCTCTAGCAACTTATATCCACAGATTCGTACACGTTGTAAACGCTTTGAAAAAGCCTCTGTAAACTATCTGAAGCGCCTCTCCTCTCTAGCCCTTACTTTAACCAAGCCGTAGTGAACTGCGCAAGACACACAGTAGTATTTTATCGTCTTGGGGGCTGCTATATAGGCTCCAGCGGATTTCAGCTCCTTAGCCAAGGTTGGTTCAACTAGACTTATTCTCGAAGTTACCTTCTTAGCTTTATCCCGTGGTATGAGCTGCCCACAGTTGCTGCAGTGGATGAAATCAGATCTACCTTTGCCGCCCTTAGATCTTCCACGGCTCTTCCTCTTCTTAGGCATCTTCTCTACTCCACAACTAGCAGAGTAATGTTAGATTAAAATCTTGCCCTAACCTTCCCCCAAAAAGTGTCTATATCTATCTGCCTACTGTAGCCTAGCGCATCGTCAAGCCAAACCAATATGCGATTTAACGGGGGAGCATGCTTCACAAACCAACGAGCAGCCTTATGTACGGCTGTATTAGGTTTGTTGAATGGGCATACTGATATGCAGATGGAGCAGTCTAAACCGTTAGCGCACCAGAACCTATAGCATTTTATAGGATCTATAGGCCACTTCAACACACCCCTACTACTTGAAAGCTTATCAACCCACTCAGAGCGAGCGCCCATGCTTATCGCTCCTGATGGACACTTCTCAGCGCACTTCCTACAAACCTCGCAAAAGGCTTGGACACCGAAATCTACAGGCTCATCAGGCTTAAGAGGCAGATCTGTCAACACCTTACACAGCCTAACTCTAGGGCCGTATTCAGGGGTTATGAGCAGACCGTTCCTACCTAGTTCACCCAAACCAGCATCTACCGCTATAGGTATACTTAACGCTACATCGTTCCCAAGAGGTATAGCCTTGTAGCCCAAGCATCTTATGAACTCAGCGACCATACTTGCTACGAAAGCCATGCGTGAGTAACCAAGCCCAGTCGCCGCGCCAGCAACAGAGGGAGCGGTTCTCAGAGCCTCATAATCCATCTCAACAGCGAGCACAACCGCATACCGATAATCCTCTGAAATAAGCGTATCAACATCTACACTCTCCCCCCTCTCCCAATCGTAGATCTTTGAGTAAAGCCAACTTCGATTCAACATACAGACACCAACCAAGTCTGCACCAAAGAGCTTAGCAGCATACTTCACCCTAAACGACGCCTCCTCCGGAGACACCGCAGCCCTCCTACCCAGATACCTACCGTTAGCCGGATCCTGAGAGCACCAGCTGTAAAGCCCACGGTTAGCCAAACCGCTCGCAGATCTGCCGAAGCAGCGTTCAACATACCAAGAAGCGTCTCTAAGAGCCTGCTCCAGCTGAGCAAAACCCTTCACCCCTCGATTCATCTTAGCTGTAGAGATCTCTGTCTGCATCTCCTTCAACCTCATCAAACCCTCCTCCCAACGCGCCCTAGAGAAGACTGTGTAGCGTTGATCAAACCTCTGAAGCTCACCGATAATATAAGGGGAGTAAGTTGGCTCCATTCTGATTAACAACCTACGCCAATAATATTAAGCATTATGGGTCGTAAAATAGAAATACTCAGAGTCAGCTTGCAGGGAAGGGGGTGCAGATGCCTATAACAGATGCGGTAAAAAAGCAGCTAGCCCAAAAGCGTAAACTCTTCTTCAAAATATGCCTTAGATGCGGAAAAAGGAACCCTATAACCGCAACCAGATGCAGAAAATGCCGCAGCGAAGACCTAAGACTCAAAAACAGAGCACTAGGAGCCAAGAAGTAGAATAAGCGTACAAACTAAACCAAATCTGCCCATCTGCAAATCCTTTTTTAAAAAGCATCATCTAACGAAAAGGGAAATAAAACTCAAATAGTCAAACCTATCAACAAAGGTTACAAAAAGCATGGGCCGGTAGTCTAGCTCGGCAGGACGTCGCTCTCACACGGCGAAGGTCGCCGGTTCAAATCCGGCCCGGCCCACTTAAATTTTTAAGCAAATCCTTAACTGGAACATGCTTCTCATATTGATGGTGTATGAGGGCTAAGTACGCTTATCTGCTCATGGACGCGGATGTCAAGCGTTGGTTTGATAATTTGGCCGCTAAATATATTGTCACTGCGACTGTATACCTTAGGACTTTAGGTTTTTACTGTGAGTTAAACAGGACTGATCCTAAGGCTATTCTTAAGGTAGCCAGGACCAAGGCTTTCAGGGACGACTTCACAGACTTTATTAGGCGTATGGAGCGTGAGGGCAAGGCTGGCTCCTACCTGTCTAGGTTTAAGAAGGTTCTTAACAGCTGGCTCTCTTATAATGGAGTTGATGTTAAGCTTAAGGTTGACATTGGAGGAGAGTCTGACACGCCTAGAATAGCCAATGA